>CAJXRC010000119.1 GCA_913058405.1 uncultured Colwellia sp.
AGATCTAGTACGGTCTCGTGGGCTCGGAGATGTGTATAAGAGACAGGACATACATTGTTTCGACAGTTTGTCGACATTACTCATACTGAAGTAAAGCCAGACTTTCGATAAATTTATATTCATCGAATCAGCTCCTGAATTATCATTATGAATTTATATCAAGCAAGCTTTTTAAACACTGTCCGTCAGTTCCCTGATAACACCGCATTGTATACAGAAGATAGCAGCAATAAAGGCAATGCTAGGCATGTAAAAGCATTTACCTATCAAGGGTTATTTGAATTAAGTCAACGCTGGGGGGATTACATTGCTCACTTCAATCAGAAACAATGCCCTGTTGCCGTGTTTGGAGGCCGACAATGGCACATGTACGCTGGAATATTAGCGATTTTAAGCACAAATAGCGCCTATGTGCCCTTAAATAACAAACAGCCTGACAATCGTAATAGCAAAGTATTGTCACAAATAGACAGCAAAGTGCTACTTGTTGCTGAAAATGAAGATCCGACAGACTTATTGCGATTAATTAATATTTCTTTAGTCGTCATATACTTAGGCGACGACACTCCCCAATGGTTAACCAATAGCTGGCATCATCAGTGTTTTACCATTGAAGAGCTCGCTTTAGTTGTTTCCTCTGCAAGTAATTCTGCAATGCCTGAGCCGTTAATGACCATAGAAAAAGGTATTTGTTCAATACAAGCTCAGTTAAACGCGGCTGAAGTGAAGCTAAAAACAGCAAACCAACACGCTTACCTTTTATTTACTTCTGGCAGTACAGGAGAACCTAAAGGGATTGCTGTCAGTCATAAAAATATCGTTAGTCACCTTGATAGGCTCGATCAATTATTACAATTAAAAGCAACCGACAAAGTGAGCCAGTTTTTTGAATTATCTTTTGATCTCTCGATACATGATATGTTCAGTTGTTGGAGTAAAGGCGCTGCACTTTTTGTTATCCCGAGCGAACAACTCATGTGTCCACTCGCCTTTATAAAACAACATAAATTAACTGTATTTTCAGGCGTTGCTTCCGTTCTTTCTTTTCTGGACAAGCTCAGTTTACTCAAACCACAACAACTACCCCATTTAAGAGTTAGTTGCTTTGGTGGTGAAAAATTATTAACTAACCAAGCTCTTAAATGGCAGCAATGTGCCCATAACAGCCGAGTGATAAATATTTATGGTCCTACTGAATGCACTATCACGGCGACCTATTATGAATTAAGTAATAAACAAGCTATCACCTCGGCTTCAGTACCTATTGGTAAGGCACTACCTGGGTTATCGGCGATATTAGTCACAGATAACAAAAAAATAACCACAGCAAATACCTTAGCCGAGTTATATCTAGCTGGAGATCAGCTTGTTGAAGGTTACTTCCACGATACAGAGAAAACACAACAGGCGTTCATCACCTTACCTAACGACATGTCAGTACCCCCGATCCGCTACTACCGAACGGGTGATATTGTTTATTACAACGAACAGAAAAATATTGTTTTTCACGGACGTAATGACCATCAATTCAAAGCATCAGGACATCGAGTTGAAGCAGCAGAGATTGAAGACGCTATTGTCAACTTTTCAAGTGAGATAACCTGGTGTGTGGTTTCAGCGCATACCGAAATTACCGGTCACACTCGCATTATTGCTTTTATAGAAACCGCACCAGTATCAAAATCTGACCTTCATTTAGCCGATATTGATCAACAGATGATCAGTGCGTTAAGAAAACATTGTTTACAGCATTTACCCGCTTATATGGTGCCCGATGAATTTATCCTTTCCCCTTCTTTACCTCGAAACATCAGTGGAAAAGTAGATATTAAAGCACTGCTTAATAATAGAAATAACAGTAATAAACGTTCTCCTAAAGAGGTTACACCATGTTAATACAACAAAGCATTATTCATTTTATAGAAGAAAAGACCCACTGCCAGTTAACTGATTTAACAGACCACTTACTCGGCACAATAAAATCATTTGATTTTATGATGTTAATACTTGAACTTGAACAAAAATTTAATTTGAGATTACCCTTTGAACAGGCGTTATCAGCCAATTTAACACAAATAGATCAGTTTATTAGCTGGGTTGAACATCACTATGACAGTTAACAATTTGGACAAGTCTGAGCATACAGCTATAGCAAATATGTCTCTAAAACAAAGGTCGCTCGGGAAGTTACTGAAATTAGCGCTAGCAGGTTTAACTAAGCTAAACAGATCTCGTCGTAAAAAGCTGGTTAAAAATATTGGCAAAACAATTCTATATTTTGCTAAAAAGACACAGTTGAGAGCAATAAAGAATATAAGTAATGCAATGCCAGAACTGAGCATAAAAGAAGCTACCGATTTAGCATTTGATGCTTATGGCAATTGTGCTTACGGTGTTGCTGAATCATTCTGGCTTACCGAGGTTGAACCTGACATTTTCTGTGATGAAGATACTTTGCGTATTTTGCAATCTGGTCAAGGCGCTTGCATTGCGACTATGCACTTAGGTTGTTATGAAGCAGTACCATTAGCGGTAGCAAAATTTGCCAAGCAATCTGTCACGTTAACCAATATCCCGAAATTTTTAGCGGACTCAATGGATTTTTATTCTGGTGTGAATATAACCGCTATTAATAAAAATGCTAGCAATGCCTTTAGTGAACTTTTAAAAGAATCGGGTAGTAACGCCTATATCTCTTTACATTGTGATCTTTATGCAAACCAAGCAGAAGTTACTTTCTTCGGCCAAGAAACCAAAGCACCAGCAGGTATCGCACTATTGGCAAAAATGAGCAAAAAACCGTTGTTATTAGCTTACGCTATCTATCAGGGAGACGGACAAGTACAAGTGTTTTTTGAAACCCTGTACGTAAATCCAAATATGACTGGGCAAGAAGCTTCTGATCAGTCAAACAAACGAGAAAAAGTGCAAATTACTGAACCAACTGTTGAACAAATAATGTCAAACATTTACCAACGGTTTGAGCAAATAATCAGACAATACCCAAATCAATGGTATTGGTCATATAACCGTTGGAAAAATTAATACTCATGACATACGACAGTAAAAGAATAGACAAAACAAACAACAACGCTACCCTATACTCTCGGCTATTTTCATATTATCGCGTATATAAAAAACTCATCTGTACTGCATTAATTGGACTTTGCCTTTTCAGCTTAGTCGACGCGGGTATGATTTATTTTGTTAAACCTCTTATTGATCAAGGTTTAGGTAAGGCCGATAGCCATACCCTACAACTAGGCGCTTTATTAGTTGTAGGCATATTTTTTCTACGTGGCTTAGCAAGTTTTACCTCTAGTTACGCTATTGCCTATATCAGCAGTAAAGTAACATATCTAATCCGCCAACAAGCATTCGAGAAATTACTGTGCTTGCCAAGAGGGTATTTTGACTTAAATAATCGTGGCAGCCTTATTTCAAAAATAATTTATGATACTGAGCAACTATCACAAGCCTTTTCAAGTGCCGTGGTGGTTGCAATCAGAGAGTCAGTAATCATTCTGGTACTATTTTCTATGATGGTTTACAACAGTTGGCAATTAACCGCCATTTTTTTAGTGATAGTGCCCGTTATTGCTTTAATAATTAATAGAGTCTCAAAACGATTTAAGAATATTAGCCACAAATTACAAAACAGTATGGGCCAAGTGAGTAATAAAACAGAGCAAGCAATTTTAAATCAACAAGAAATTGTTTTACTCAACACAAGAACACAAATAAGCGAACAATTTGAAGGGATAAATAACCATAATCGCCAACAAAACATGAAACTTCAGGCGACGAGTGCCATTAGTAACCCTGTTATACAACTCATTGCGTCTTTCGCTATTTCTGCGGTGTTATTACTCGCCAGTATTGACCAAGTATTAAATCAACTTACGCCTGGTAGTTTTACCTTGATATTAATTGCCATGGGATCATTACTTAAACCACTAAAACAACTCAGCAATATTAATCAACAATTACAAAGAGGCTTAATCGCGGCAAAAAGCTTGTTCAGTTTTTTAGATGAACAAGAAGAGCATGATATTGGTACAAAGCAATTATCAGAACAGTGTTCAAGCATAAGGTTTAATAATTTATCTTTTACCTATGAAGGAAAAACACAACCTGCTCTATCTAACTTTTCACTAAATATTAAAGGCGGTACGAGCATTGCCTTTGTCGGAGAATCTGGCAGTGGTAAAAGTACCTTAGCCCGTTTACTTCTGCGCTTATACCAATCACCAAAACAAAGTATTTTAATTAATGATATTGCTATTGAGGACTACAGCTTAAGTTCACTTCGAGCACAGTTTGCCTTTGTATCACAAGACATTGTCTTAATTGACGATACGTTAGCAAACAATATTAGCTTTGGCTGTAACCGTACGGTAACAGACACAGAAATAGAACAAGCTGCAATAAATGCTAATGTGATGGCCTTCGCTCAGGAACTTCCCTTAGGTTTACAGTCAGAAATAGGAGAAAATGGTCGTACTTTATCAGGAGGCCAAAGACAGCGTATAGCCATTGCCCGTGCTATATTGCGTGATGCTAGCATCATCGTATTAGACGAAGCGACATCGGCTTTAGATAACCACAGTGAAAAACATATCCAACAAGCATTAACGCGCTTAACTCAACATAAAACCGTGCTAATAATTGCCCATAAATTATCAAGCATTCAACATGTTAATGAAATCGTTGTTATCAACAAAGGCAAATTAATTGAACAAGGAGATCATGAAACCTTACTTGGCAAGGCGGGTTATTATCAAGCGCTGTATCAGGGTCAATGAATTGGCTTTATTGAATAAAATCTAAGTGCCGTTGATAAAAATCACCTAATAACGGTACTTTGCATTCTTGTCCTTGAATCGCTGAAAAAATCCCTATTACCCAGCCTATAAAGACACCGATATTGAGTACCCACCCCACTAAAGGGATCAAGGACAAAATTGCACCCGTGATGATAAGGCCTAATGATTGTCGTAAGTGAAAACTCGCCAGCGATGATTGGTGTTTATCATAAATCACCAACGCAACTACCCAGCCAATGAGCGTAAAATAGCCTATTACAGCCACTAATATAGCCATTCTGGAACGTTCGGCTAAACTAAGTTTCCTTTCAAATATATTTTCATAATCACTTGGGATATTTGGCATAACAGCTACTCCATGTCTAATGTTACGTAAATACGCCTAAGTAATTTGAATTAATTTAACGTAAAACTAAACGCAAAATTTTACTTAGGCTTACTTTAAACTTAGAAGAAATTCGACTACTCAACAAGGTGTTTTTATTCGCTGATCCCTAGACTAAGGGTTAAATGTTTCAATTATATGAATAATACCAAATGAATTATTTTTTGATGGATTTAGCATTGAAATAACAAAATAGTGTACCGTATCACACAACCTGCTGAACCCATCAAAGTGCTCAAGTATGTTTATATCTGCCAGTTAACATCAGGCTGCCACTCATTAATCCAGTGCGGAATATCACCTGCTGGCATGGGTCTGGCAATGCCATAACCTTGTGCTAGTTCACACCCTATCTGTAATAGAGCCGTTCCATGCTCAACTGTTTCAACGCCTTCAGCAATAACCTCACGTTTAAAAGACTTAGCTAAGGCTATTACGGCCTCGACAATAGCTAAATCATCCACGTCATGTAGCATATCTCGCACAAAGCTTTGGTCAATCTTAATTAAGCTAGCTGGTAAACGTCTCAAGTAAGTCAATGATGAATAACCGGTACCAAAATCATCTAAGGCAAAGTTAACCCCCTGCGCCATACAGTCGTTCATGATTGTTGATACATGATGAACATCCTCTAGGGCACTAGTTTCAAGGACTTCTAATTCTAAGAAGTGAGGGGAAACATCTGGATGAGCTGCTAGCAGTGTGGTTAATCTATTAACAAAATTGGCTTGTTGCAGTTGTATCGCAGCAATATTTACACTGGTGTTTAAAGGAAGATTAAGTCCCATTGCTTGCCATTGACTGATTTGCGTCAGTGCACTGTCAATCACCCATTCACCCAATTCAATCATCATGGGGCTATTTTCAATGGCAGGTAAAAATTCAAACGGATTCAATAATCCTCGTTCTGGATGTTGCCAACGAATCAACGCCTCAGCACCGATCACTGTACCTGTACGCATATTAACTTTAGGCTGATAATAAAGCACAAATTCTTGGTTATCTAATGCGCAGCGAATAGACTCTAGGATTTCCCGCTGTACTTTAACCGCGTTATCTTCAGCGGTATCAAATAAATGATAACGATTTTTACCTGATTCTTTAGCAGTATACATAGCTTGGTCTGCATGGCGCATTAGCTGGTCAGCACTGACGTTATCCTGTGGGTAAAGGGTAACACCTATACTGGCTGATATTTTTAATTCAACATTACCTACATTGACAGGCTCAGACGCTGCCAATAATAGCCGCTCTAATACCGGCTCACAATCTTCAACAGTTATTAAGTCGGTTAATACTGCAACAAATTCATCACCGCCAATACGCGCTAAGCTATCCCCTTCACGCAACACTTCTTTCATGCGGAGCGAGACAATAATTAATAACTCATCACCTAAGTCGTGACCACAGGAATCATTGACGTGTTTAAATCCGTCTAAATCCAGAAAAACCACCGCGAGTAAATTATTATGCCGTTGGCTTTGCACCATAGATTGACTGAGACGGTCAGCGAGTAATACCCGATTTGGTAGGTTAGTTAACACATCGTGCAACGCTTGGTGTTGCAATTGTTCTTTTACCGTATTTAGTTCTGAGAAATCGTTGTTGATTCGACTTTCATATAAAGAAAAACGACGCGCCAAATAATTTGATAACATAAAAGACAGCGCGACAAAAAATAACGTGACAATTAAACTGAGCCATAATATTTTTAAAAACTCATGTTTGTTCTGTTCACCAATATCTTCCTCTCTCTTAGCGAGATAATTTTCTATTTCACTGATATAAGCACCTGTTCCAATGGCCCATTTCCAGTCAGGTAATCCTTTTATGAAACTAATTTTTTCTGCTGGCATTCCAGTGCTTGGCATGAGAGGGCTTTCATAATAAAGAAAATCGTCACTGTGCTTAGCAATTTTTACAATTTCTTTGACAATTGAAACACCCTGTTGGTTTCGTATGTCCATTCTGTTAGTGCCGATATATTTTTCATTGTAATGAGACAGAATATTTCCCTGATAATCAATGACAAAAACAAAGCCATTATTACCATAACGCATGTTAGCAATTCGCTTTAACAACCGTGCCTTAATATCGCTTTCCACATCAATAACATACTCACCTGTACCAATAAACCAGTCATAAGGCGCAAAATACTTACCAAAACCTATTTTTTCAAACTCTTGGCTCTTATTTTGCGGTTTTACAAACCACCAGCGATAAAACCCTTCTCCAGCTTGTTTAACTATTTGTCCCATATCACGAACGATATAGTTACCTCGAGTATCTTGGAGATCCCACTTAGAAGTTCCCTCCATTGCAGGCATTACAGGGTGCATAATATTGTTGCCCGTGGTCTTGTAAATGAAATAATAACCTCGGCCTTGGTTGAAGCGAATACTTCTCAGAGCATCGGTGATTAATTTAGTCACTTCCCTTTCAGGTAAATCTTTGTTTTGTTGATATATAGTGGTAGCAATACTATGAGCCTGATGGATACGTTCTTTAATATCTATTTTTAATATGGTCTCTGTATTGTTTTTTTCGAAGTTTATCTGTTGATATAGCTGGTTTATCTGTGCTTTGATTGTTTCTTTTTCGGTATCAATAAAATTTTTATGAAACGTGGAAATATCACTCTTAAGTTTTATTTTATTATCCGTAATCACAATAAAATTAACCCAAATAGCAAAAGAAACTACTATGATTGGTGGAATAATCTTAATCAATCGAAGCAATTTTAAATCTTGGGTTATGCGCATCAGTAAGCCTTCCTAAGTAGATTAATGGCAACTATTTATTGTGAATTTTAGATAAACTTGCTTTTCATTAAGCAACGCCATTCCATAAAAGTACGGTAAATATAGGGAAGATTACCGGGAAGGTCAGTGTTACAGTCGATACATTATCATTCAATACAGGTCATATTTAGTTTATTCGATTTAAATTTTTGACCTGTCCTTTATACCCGTAATCATTCAAAATTCTCGATTCAGAGTGCTTGAGCAATTTCAGTTTGAGGCGCGCCAATTAAACCAGGGTTACTCCCTATTTATTTGGCGCAACAATAAAATGCTATTGCTCAAGCGCTTCTTTGATGGGGCTAAAAACGATTTATACGTCGTTATTGATCTTGAGAATCGTTTTTTTCTCCCACTGAAACATGCATTTTGAATGGTCACGAGTATATATTAAGCCAGTTACCGTATCATTTAAAAAATAAAAGTTAATGACCTAAATCAAAAAAAGATGTTTCGATAACCAGTGCTACATTTATCCAAGTGCCTTTATGTCTGTCTTTTCAATATTTGGAGGAATTGCCTATATTGTTGATGCATAGTTAACGCTAGCTCATCTTGTTCAGTAGTTGAAAGCGTTTGATAACACAGGCGATTATGACTGGCAGTTAATCGAGTAAAAGCGATAGCTAAGTCCGGGTATTGCTCCCTTACCTGTTTTGCGAAATCATTCACTGTCATGCCCGCAGGTTTATCGAGCCCCTGCTTTGCTAATTGCTCTAACGCTTGTTGATAAATGATCTGCCACTGAGTTCGCGATGGCCTTTTTTGTTTAACGCGATTTAACAGATGTAGAAATAACATAAGCATAGTCATGCTGATAATCAGTGACACAGCAATAATAACCGCCAATTTCCATGCGGCCGCTTGGCCAAACAAATCTTTGAATAAGTTATATTGTTGCTGTGTAGTAAAACCTATAACCCAACGTGTCCATTGATAATCAAGGCCATCAAATTGTAAGCGTAAAGCATTCAACCACGGATTGCTCTTCAGTTGATATAAACTCAATAAATCATTATTAAGGGCTGACTGTTGCTGTAAAAGGTCAGAAGACCAACCAGAATTAATACGTTGAAGGTCAACAGCACTTGTTGGGTCAATACGAAGCCAGCCATTCCCTGCCACCCATATTTCGGACCAAGCATGAGCATCATATTGATATATACTTAAATGCCCTGCTGAGTTTGGCTGTTGTGTTTCGTCACCATTATATTCTCCTCCCAAATAGCCAGTCACCATGCGGGCAGGAATACCTGAAGCGCGCATTAGAAAGGTAAAAGCACTGGCATAATGGGCACAAAACCCTGATTTAGTTTCAAAAAAGAACTGGTCTAAACTGTTATTTTCAAGGAGTGGTGGTTGCAAGGTATACACATAATTTTGTTTATTGATGAATGTTAATACCGCTTGAGCTCTGGCTTGAACATCAACATAGTTATCTTGTAATTGCTTGGCAAACTTTTCTAATCTGGGATTACTTCCTTTAGGGTAACTCAAGTTTACTTGCTTACTCTTTTGCGATAGCTCAAGCGAAATCGGCACCGTTAAATAACTGGTTAATTGGTAAGATGTCGCTTGGCTAATAATTCTTGAGTTGCTGAAAGTGAAATCTGTTTGAGCTCTAATGCCTCCGTTATCACCACTGATAACCGCTGGTGATAACGCAAATAAGAATTTTTGAAAACTTGGCTCTACAATGACTTGATAATTTAACGGATATATTCCTGTTGCTTTGGCATCAAAAGTTAGCTGTTTTTTACGTAAGTCAGCTGTTTTATTTGTTAGTGTAATACTGTCCGTCTTTTGTCGGCTCCATTGCTTACCATCGAAATCTTCTAACACCACTGCACGCCAATATAATTGAGAATATTCAGGTACTTGTTGTTGACCAAAATCAACGCGAAAAGCCAACTTAGTAGACTGCGTTAAGTTGGCAATGTCACCTGGTTTAACGGTATCGGACAGCCCTGTTTCAGCTGAGGTTGCCTGCGGGACTTGCCAAAAAGGTGTTAAACGGGGGAAAACTAAAAAGAGTACAACCGCTAACAAAGCGCTCTGCCCTAGTAAGATAACTACCACTTTTATATTGGTTGCAAACGCTTTTTCTGATGAGAAAAATTGTAATAAGACAGCCAAATTGATAACCAACAAGGTGAGCGTAATGAACGAAAAAGCTAAGTCTTGCCTAAAGATAAGTGAAGAGGACAACACAAACAACCCTAAGAGTAATAGCTGATAAAAATCACTACGGGCTTTTAACTCAAAGGATTTGAGTACATAAGAAAAACAAAGCAAATGTACCATACTGATTAATATGCCTACCTCTTTAGCCGTTATTGCAATAGCCACACAGCCCAGTACAGCGAACATGCCGAGTAATATAGGTGAAACGGTGACGACTTGTTGCTCCTTTATATCCTTAGTTTGATAGTGTGTTGAAAAAGAAGCAGAATTTTTATTATTATTATTTTTCCTTTCACTGCGATCACGACTTTGATGTAACAACAGTGCTTGCCACACCAACGACAATGAAATAATAGCCAGCATCCAAGAGCTCAACTCTAAGGCTATAATTGAAATATTTAAGCATTGGCACAACCAAAGCAACCAAGCATTTTTTCTACTTAAGCTGAAGTTTATTCTAGCTTTACTCTTGGCTTTTACAGCATAGCCCGAAGTTGGTTGAACGATTTTCTTCTTAAACAAATTCATCAATATAACGCCAATGCTTTTAGACATGCCTCTTGGTGGGTAAAACCTGTACCAGGCATAATATTCAATGACGTATCATCACTATCTGTAGAAAGTGCTAAACCAAAAGGTTGATTGGTTGCGGTTAATTCATTGACAAGAAAAGTCAAATATGACAATTGAATTTCTACATCATTGCTAGGCATTTCATTGAGTTTTAGCCATTTTAATTGACCTTGGCTTGCTTGGTAATGCTTTGAATAGTGTCCTTGCCCTTTTGCTAGTTGTTTCCACGCAGTCCTTGCCCTCGATTCACCTCTAACAAAGCTTTTCAGTTCTGAAAAATCATCTGTCCCAACGATTGTAGACGTTTGATAACTATCTATGCTTGGCTCATCTGGCTGTGCAGATAGTTGATATTGCCCAGCAATTAAGCTTGTTGGTTTAGGGTAAATAATAGCGAAGTGACCAAAATCTAAAATAGTCTTACTTTTAAATATTCCTAAAGAGTATTCACTGAATACTGTTACTCTACCTAACGCATGTTTGCCACGCTTACCTGATTTATATACTAAGTTCATTTCCTGACTACCCTGCGGACAATGGATAATCTTCTCAACTCGGCTGTTTATGGTTAGATCGCTAAAGTGAAGGTTGATATCGTAATGCGTTTTTTCAGCCGTTATTTGAATGGGAAAATGTAAAACATCCCCCGCATAACCTTGTTGATGTGCCTTGCTAAAAAAACGTAATTGGGAGAAATTATAAAAGCTATGTAACATCACGCTAATAAATAGGCTCGCCAGCAAGTAACTAAACAATAAAATGATATTATTTTGATAGTTGGTCCCTAACAAAAAAACTATGGCAACAAAAGCTAGATATGACAATCCAAAGCGTGTTGGATATATCATAATATTCCGACTGTTTAGTTGGTGTTCTTCCTTACTTGGGATCCTACGAGATAGCCAGCGTTCAAAGCTTTGTTGAATCAAGCCCCTGACTACCTTTGGTAATAAAAATATTGCTATTCTTCCCATCACCAAGCCTTACGCATAACCCATTGGATTTAACACATCAACACAGTTGAGTATTTGATTAGCCACACTAGCAACATCATGTTGCCTTGATCCTATCTGTTGATTGGGTTGCATTTCTAATCGATGTTGGCAGACCACATAAAATACGGCTTGTACATCATCAGGTAAAACATAATCGCGGTTATCAATAAAAGCCATGGCCTTAGCCGCTTGTAATAATGCTTTTGATGCTCTTGGTGATAAGGGTTTACAGTTAATCTCAGGAAGATTTTCCTGTGAAACATTTACTATATTTGCTTGACCACCATAAGCGCGTCTGCTGGCATGACTTAATGCAATAACATAATCTAGTACATCATTTGAAACATTAACCTGAGTTACTGCATCTTGTATGGCCATTAACTCTTCTTCTTCGATCATCGCCACATTATCTGTATTCAACTTTTGAGAGGATTCATTGGTTCGTTGAGCAGTACTTAATAAAATATCCCTTTCAGCTTTCACGTCTGGAAAGCCCAAAGACAAACGCATCATAAAACGATCCAGTTGTGACTCAGGTAAAGGATAAGTACCGGCATGAAATAACGGGTTTTGCGTAGCAATTACAAAAAATGGCGAGGGTAATTCATGGGTAATACCATCGATACTAACTTGTTGTTCAGCCATAGCCTCTAGCAAGGCACTTTGCGTTTTTGGACTCGCCCGATTAATCTCATCAGCTAAAACTACTTGATTAAAGATAGGTCCTTTGTGCAGTTCAAAACGATTAGTCTCTTTATCAAAAATGGAAAACCCGACCACATCGGCTGGTAATAAATCATTAGTAAATTGGGTACGTTGATAACTTAAGCCAAGCGTGGTCGCTAATACATGAGCTAGCGTAGTTTTCCCCATACCAGGTAAATCTTCAATTAACAGATGCCCTTGAGCAAGCAAACAGGCAAGTGCTAAACGACACTCTTTGGGTTTACCTAATACTACGGTTTCAATTTTATTTAAAATAGCAGTAATCGACTGCTGACTGGCTTGAACTTGATCGACTAGGGGTAACGCTTGAGGCATAAAAAAACGTCTAATTATAAAGAGTTAATTAGACGTTTTATCATGAAAGCAACATAAAGGGAATTGTTGGCTCTTATTCCCTTAAATTAAAGGCGTTTAATCTTTAGCGCTTCGACGGCTAACTACGGCTTCATTTAATTGGCTTAATAATTTTTCAGTATCATCCCAACCAATACACGCATCGGTAATACTTTGTCCATAAACGGCAGCTTTGCCCTTCACTAGACTTTGATTACCTTCAACTAAATGACTTTCTACCATAACACCAAAAATATTGTCATTACCTTGGCTAATTTGCTCACTAACATCAGTAGAGACTAACATTTGGTTTTCAAATTTCTTGTTTGAGTTAGCATGACTAAAATCGATCATCACCTTGGTATTTAACTCAGAGCTAGTTAATTGCTCAGTTACCGATTTAACACTATCAGCATCAAAGTTTGTCGTTCTGCCGCCACGTAAAATGATATGACAATCACTATTACCTGTCGTTTCAACAATGGCCGCATGGCCAAATTTAGTGACCGATAAAAAGTGGTGTGATGCAGAAGCTGAGCCTATCGCATCAATGGCAATTTTTATTGTGCCATCTGTACCATTTTTAAAGCCTACTGGACATGAAAGCCCAGAAGCTAATTCACGGTGAACTTGTGATTCAGTAGTACGGGCGCCAATAGCTCCCCAACACATAAGGTCAGCCATATATTGTGGTGTGATCATATCTAAAAATTCACCCGCGGTAGGTAAACCAAGATCATTAAGCTCAACCAATAGTTTACGCCCTAAACGTAAACCATCATTTAGTTTAAAACTGTTATCCATGTAAGGGTCATTGATTAAACCTTTCCAACCAACAGTAGTACGCGGTTTTTCAAAATAAACACGCATTACAATCTCTAAACTGTCTTTATACTCTTCGCGCAATTTTACTAGGCGTTGACCATATTCAAGGGCCGCTTCTGGATCATGGATAGAACAAGGACCAATAACAACTAATAAGCGGTCATCTTTGCCTTTGAGAATATTGTGAATAGCAGTTCTGCCTGCAACGACTGATTTAGTTGCTTGCTCTGACGCAGGAAATCGTTCCAATAAGGCGATTGGAGGTAAAAGATCTTTAATTTTATTGATGCGTACATCGTCAGTTTGGTACATAGTTTGGCTCTCTACTGCTATTTCGTTGTTTATTCATTATAAAAAATGAATGTTGACGATACTCTGTTTATTAACTTGCTTAAGCAAATCAACTTTAAGTACCTTATTGTTAATTCCTAATTAGAATCCCAATATTAATCTAGCAGTGTTAATGGCTGAATGCCACGGAAAATTACTGATATGGGCTAGTTTTTAGAATATTTAGTCTAACGGGTTAAAATTCGATATGTATACCCGTTACCATTCAAAGTGCAGGATTTCAGCGGGAATTTAAATGACTTTAGGCAAGGTAATTAATTTAAGCATAGTTATTCTATGGTTTGATTACTTAACGCAGTATAAAGTCATTTTAAACC
>CAJXRC010000120.1 GCA_913058405.1 uncultured Colwellia sp.
TCGCCTTGTTATTGAACATCTAACATAGCTCTGAGTTGGGAAGAAATTTAATCAATTTGGTATAAATTAAAGTTTATCCCAAGATAAACCAAAGTAAGCCAAGGCCTAGCACTAATCGATAGATAACAAATGGCATCATCCCTAATTTCTCTAATAAAATGAGAAAGTAGTGAATACAGGCATAAGCGCTAACAAACGCTAATAAACTGCCTAAACCCATGGCAAACCAGTCTACACTCTCAGTGGATAAAATGAGCTTTAATGTTAAATAACTACCCGCCATAGCAATAGCAGGGATAGACAATAAGAATGAAAAACGGGCGGCATTATCACGGCTTAAACCTAACATTAAACCGATAGTCATGGTGATACCTGAACGAGAGGTTCCAGGGATTAAAGCAACAGCTTGCGCTAAACCAATTAACATTGCTCCTTTAAGACCTAGTTTCTCCATAGGTTTATGTTCAGTTCGTTTACCTGCCTTTATATCGGCAAAACCTAAAAGGAAACCAAAGAGTAGGGTAGTCATGGCAATAACTAATGCAGAACGTAAGTGCTCTTCTATAAAGTCTTTACCTAATAAGCCAAATAAACCAGCGGGAATAGTTGCGAGTAAAATCCACCATGATAATTTGGCATCAAAACCTCCGCGCCCTTTTTCTGGTCCGACTCCTACAGTACCTAACCAAGCGACAGCCATAACTCCAAGTTCTTTACGAAAATACATCATTACTGCTAATAAAGTGCCAACATGAACAGCAACGTCAAAGGCTAAACCTTGATCCTGCCATCCTAAAATTTGTGAAGGTAATATTAAATGCGCTGAACTGGAAATAGGTAAGAATTCAGTTAAGCCTTGTAATAAGGCCAAGATAATAATTTCTAAAGTGCTCATGGGGGGTTAGTTGTCCTTTACTATTTTTGGGGATAAATCAATTTAATAAGAATCGTCACTACCAGCAGTTAGCTACAATGCTAAGTTGCTGACTGCTTTTGTTATAGCTTTGCCATAAATCTTGGTAGTTTTGTTTTACAATAGGGTGGATGAGCTCGGGTGCAACTTGACTCAACGGCCATAAAACAAACGCGTTTTTAGTTATTTCATCACGGGGCAGTTGTGCAGGTTGATCAATAATCAAATCATCAAACAATAATAAATCAAGATCTAAGCTGCGCGGGCTAAATTTCTTCGCGTTATGATCACGGCCATGAGAAAACTCTATCGCTCGTAAAATACTTGCTACTTCTTCAACCGTTTGAGAACACTCAATACCTACCACCATATTATAAAAAGCGGCACCATTAAAACCTACGGCTTCACTCTCAAATAAGGAAGATAATGTTAACTGTTCAAAAGGCAGTTCAAATGCTGTAGCTAATGAGAGCAAACCCTGTTTAACGTAATGCTCACGGTTAATGTTACTGCCCAATGATATATAGATTTGAGACATTAAGAGTTTAGCTCAACAGTTTGTTTACCACGTTCAATTTCAACACCAACAGTTTGAGCATTATGAACTGCGCCGGGTTTACCAATGAAGAGCTTTAACCAAGGTATTTGATATTGAGTCATTAAATAACTTGCTAAGCGTTCAGCAAGCGTCTCAATTAAGTCAACGGGATTGTCGTTGGCAAACTTTTCTATAGCGACTGAGATATCTGCATAGTCTAATGTTTTTGCTAATTCGTCATTCAGCGCGGCATTAGCCGTATTCCAACCCATAGCCAAATCAATGACTAAGGTCTGCTTTATCTCTTTTTCCCACTGAAAAAAACCAATAGTGGTTTGGATACTTAAACCCTTAATGAACACCTTATCCATGATTTACCTGTTATGTTGTTAGAAGAACTATTGCAGTACTTAGGCAATTGTTACAAAATAAGGAAGGATTTTACCTGCGAAGTGGTAGAAAAACTAGCAGAGATGAAGATAGAATATTAACCTTTTAGTACTTAACGATGGATTTCGTCATTTAGATGTTGCTACTTACGCTTACTATGATCATTGTCGCTTACTTAATAGGCTCTATTTCGAGTGCTATATTAGTATGCCGATTTTCAGGTTTACCAGATCCTAGAACGACAGGCTCAAAAAATCCTGGCGCGACTAATGTACTGCGTATGAGTAATAAATTCACTGCAGCAACGGTACTATTTCTCGATATTCTTAAAGGCACTATCCCTGTGTGGGGAGCTTATTTTTTAAAGATTGATTCCCTCTATTTAGGTTTTATAGGTGTTGCCGCTTGTTTAGGACATATGTATCCCATTTTTTTCAATTTTAAAGGGGGAAAAGCGGTTGCTACCGCACTAGGAACACTATTACCCATTGGTTTTACGTTAGGAGGCTTATTAATCTTGACTTGGGGATGTGTGGTGAAGCTTACAAAATATTCTAGCTTGGCTGCTATTGTTACCGTATCCGTTGCACCACTGTATGTCTTTTTCTTAAAACCGTTATATGTTTATCCAACATTGATGCTCAGCGCTCTGATATTGTTTCGTCATCGAGATAACATCAAGCGCTTGCTTAAAGGCACTGAAAGTAAAATCACCCATAAAATATAGTCAATCTTCTATAAACCTGCCCAAACAATCATAGCGTCTGTATTTTAGTAGTACAAAATTCAAGGCTGCATTAGCTGCCTTTTACTTGGCTGTTATCTGACTGAAGGCAGTGAATCTAATGCCCATCGAGGGTTAGCTTTAAAGGTCAGATCCGCATCGGTTCCTGCTTTTAAACGTTGTAATCCTGCATAAGCAATCATAGCGCCGTTATCAGTACAGAACTCCGGACGTGGATAAAATACGCTCCCGCCGAGCTTCTTTGTGGTTACACCAAGTTTCTCACGTAAAGCTGTATTAGCACTTACGCCTCCGGCAATAACCAAGCGGTTTAAATTTTCTTGTTGCAGTGCTCGTTTACACTTTATCGCTAAGGTATCTACCACAGCTTGCTGAAACGCATTAGCAATATCAGCATGTGTTTGTTTAAGAGCGCTCTCTGACAAATCTACACATTCTTTGCGAACCAAAGTGCCTGCCGCTGTTTTTAAGCCACTAAAACTAAAATCTAAACCAGGTCTGTCAGTCATAGGGCGAGGTAATTTAAAACGTCCAGCTTCACCGCTTTCAGCCATTTTTGATAAGGCTGGTCCACCGGGGTAATCTAATCCTAACAACTTAGCTGTTTTGTCAAAAGCTTCACCGGCAGCATCATCAACCGATTCACCGAGCAATTTGTATTCGCCAATAGCATCAACTCGTACTAGCATGGTATGACCGCCAGATACTAATAGCGCGACAAATGGAAACTCAGGTACATCATCTTCAAGCATAGGCGCTAATAGATGACCTTCCATATGGTGCACAGGCACTGCAGGGAGCTCCCAACCATAAGCCAAGCTTCGACCAATGGAACAACCGACCAATAGTGCACCAACTAAACCAGGACCAGCAGTATAAGCAACACCGTCTAAATCTTGTGGGGTAAGATTGGCATCAGCTAAAACTTCCCTAATTAAAGGAATCGTTTTTCGCACATGATCTCTTGAGGCTAATTCAGGTACTACACCACCGTAATCAGCATGAACGGCTATTTGGCTATATAAACGATGAGCAAGTATGCCTTCAGGACTATCACCTAGGCCGTCATCATAAATGGCGATACCTGTTTCATCACAAGAAGTCTCAATACCCAAAATACGCATAAATATATAATCTCAAAAAAAGCTCAAAAAAGTAGGAAAAGTAACTAATAATTACTCGGTTAAAACACCGTAAATATTGGCGGGGTAATTTTACTGTGTTTATAAGATAGACACCAGCGTATTTGAAACAAACGGTTCTCTTTGGGAGGATTTAAAAAGGTTATATATCGATAGGACTAACTTATTCATTATTTAGCTATAGTTAAAGGAGATTGGAGTAAGGCGTGATTGCAAAGAAACGCACAGATAAAAGCTAGGTTAAATTGACGAAATCTCATCTACGAAAGATCAATAAGGCTTAAATTAATCTTTACATTAGTGATGGCTTAGCAGTAGAATACGTCACCCATTTTTGATAGAGCGGGTGTAGATGAGACCAAACATTGCAAATGTTGCGTTGTTCAGTCGAAATTAATCACCAATTTATATAGATACCCTAAGGTAATAAAGTACATGCCAGTAATTAAAGTAAGAGAAAACGAACCATTTGACGTTGCATTACGTCGTTTTAAACGTTCATGTGAAAAAGCAGGAATCCTTTCAGAAGTTCGTCGTCGCGAAAGCTATGAAAAACCTACTTGGGAACGTAAACGTAAGAAAGCAGCTGCTGTTAAACGTGCTGCGAAGAAAGTTTCTCGTGAGAACGCTCGTCGCGTTCGCATGTACTAAGAATTATCTTAGTATAACTATTCTAAGAGCTTGCCTATTATGGAGAGAGAATGTCACTTCTAATACAACTCAAAGATGAAATGAAAATTGCTATGCGAGCCAAAGACAAATTACGTCTTGGTGTAATTCGCATGGCTATTTCTGCAATTAAGCAAGCAGAAATTGATCATAAAACCGAAGCAACTGATGAAAACATCATTGTGATTTTAACCAAAATGGTTAAACAGCGTAAAGAGTCTATTAAGATGTTTACCGAGGGTGGTCGTGATGAGTTGGCTGAAAAAGAAGCAGCGGAAGTTGTTGCTTTAAACTTTTTTATGCCGCAACCGCTTAGTGCAGAAGAAATTAATGAATTAATAAGCAAAGCAATTACAGAGTCCGGAGCAGCTTCTATGGCTGATATGGGTAAAGTAATGGCGGTGTTGAAACCTTTAATGCAAGGTAAAGCTGACATGGGCGCAGTAAGCGGTCAAGTGAGATCAAGCCTTCAAGGTTTATAGTTAAAGCTTTATTGCTAATACTATATTTAGTGCATTAAACAAAACCGTAACGGCTTTAGCTATTACGGTTTTTTTATGATTTTTTTTTAAGATTTCTTTAACTGAAACTTAATAAATCGAACTACATTCTTATTCGTATTGTGTAGAATACGTATGTAATATTTTCTTTAACGGTGACACTTAAACATTATGGCTGGACGCATTTCTCGACAATTTATTGATGACTTACTCAGCAGAGCAGATATTGTTGATCTAGTTGATAGCCGAGTACCGTTAAAAAAGGCGGGTAAAAATCATCAAGCCTGCTGCCCATTTCATAATGAAAAATCTCCTTCCTTTACTGTTAGCCAAGATAAACAATTTTATCATTGCTTTGGTTGTGGTGAGCACGGCAATGCTATTTCATTTTTAATGGAATTTGATCGTCTTGATTTTGTCGATGCGGTAGAAGAGCTCGCTTCTCATTGCGGTATGGAAGTCGTCCGAGAAGAAAATACTGCCAGTCCGGCAGAGCAGCGCCGACAGCAACAAATTTACCAGCAAAAACAAGATGACTATGAGTTAATGTCAGAGATTAGTCGTTTTTTTCAGCAGCAATTGAAAGTTGCTAGTGACAAAGATACGGCCATTAAGTATTTAAAAGACAGAGGCCTTAGTGGTGAGGTTGTTAAGCGTTTTGGCATAGGTTACATAAGTAATGCGTGGGACGGCATGATGAATAGCTTCTCGCGTAATGGTCAAGCTAACCAGCAACTGATCGATTTAGGTATGGCCATTTCAGGGGATAAAAAACGTCCTTATGATCGTTTTCGTGGTCGTATTATGTTTCCTATTAGTGATAAGCGTGGTCGAGTTATTGGATTTGGCGGCCGGGTTTTAGGTGATGAAAAACCCAAGTATTTAAACTCGCCGGAAACACGTGTTTATCATAAAGGACAAGAGCTTTATGGACTACATGAAGCCAAGCAGGCCAATAAACAACTTAAGCGTTTGATTGTTGTTGAAGGTTATATGGATGTTGTTGCTTTAGCACAGCATGGTGTTGATTATGCTGTTGCTTCGCTAGGAACTGCAACGACTTTTGAACAGTTACAAACCTTATTTCGCACAGTCCCTGACGTTATTTGTTGTTATGACGGAGATCGGGCAGGCCGCGATGCCGCATGGCGTGCAATGGAAAATGCTTTACCTCTCATTCGTGACGGTTTTTCATTAAAATTTGTCTTTCTTCCTGATGGTGAAGATCCCGATTCTTTAATTGGAACTCAAGGCCAACAAGCTTTTGAAGCTATTATTGATAATGCTATGCCGTTATCCAAGTTTCTCTTTGAGCAACTCATGCAGAAAGTTGATATGAGCTCTCTAGAAGGAAGAGCTGCTTTGGTTGAATCATTTCAGCCTTATTTATCCAAGCTTCCAGATAGCATTTTAAAAGATGCGATGCTTAATGAAATAGCTAACAATTTTGGTACTGGCAGTGAGCAATTTCTAGCCAAGTTTACTAAAAGTATAAAAAGTCCCGCAGTAAAAACTGGAGTTAAAACCAGAACAAAGGTAACCCCAGTAAGATCAGCACTTGCATTATTGCTAGAGCATCCCCATATAGCAAATAGCTTAGGTGATATTAGTGTTTTGCAACCATTAACTGTGCCAGGAATACCGCTGCTAATGCAAGTATTAGGTATTTGTCAGCAAAATCCTGATATTAAATCACAGCAACTGCTTGAATGCTTTCGCGGAACAGAACAAGGTTCACAATTAGCAAAGTTGATGTGTTGGCAACATCATGTGGAAGCTGATGCAGCAACTGATGTGTTTCTTGATAATATTGAGAAGCTTCTAAACGACTTTGTTGAACAACGTACTGAAGTATTATTACAAAAGGCACGCGCAGGACAAATGACAGTAGAAGAAAAGCAAGAGTTACAAGCGTTACTGAATGCTTAACTGTTAGTTTTAGCTATACTTAGCAAGCATGAAAGAAATTAGCGCTATAATATTAGTGTTAAATGTTAACAACGATTAAGACAGGATATTTGCTGGTAACTGATTTAAAAATTCGCTATAATTTCCGGCTTTATTGCGTCATTTATTAGCTTTTACTAATGTTTTCAGCGCATATTTTACATCCCATATTTATAATATACAGGTGGACACTCGTCAATGGAACCAGCCCCTCAATCTAGACTTAAAGACCTGATAACCAAAGGTAAAGAACAAGGTTATTTAACGTTTGCGCAGGTTAATGATCATCTTCCACAAGACATAATCGACTCTGATCAAGTTGAAGATATCGTTAGTATGATCAACGATATGGGTATTCAAGTATTTGAAAATGCGCCGGATCAAGACACCTTGATGATGAGCGAAGGTAATACTGATGAAGATGCAGCTGAAGCAGCAGCACAAGCGCTTGCAACTGTAGAAAGTGAAATTGGTCGTACAACAGACCCTGTACGTATGTATATGCGTGAAATGGGTACTGTTGAGCTTCTAACGCGTAAGGGCGAAATCGTCATTGCTAAGCGTATAGAAGAAGGTATTAAAGAAGTTCAGCGCAGTGTTTCAGAATATCCACCAGCGATAAACTACTTGTTAGATATGTGGGATAATTTTGAAGCGGAAGAAGTTCGCTTAACTGATATTATTATTGGCTTTTTAGATCCAGATGCTGAAGATGATGATGTTGCCGCTGCAGCAACACATGTTGGTAGTGAATTATCTAAAGAAGAGCTTGATAACGAAGATAAAGAAAAAACAGACGGTGATTCTGAAGAAGATGAAGAAGAAGAAGACACTGGTCCAGATCCTGAGCTAGCCCGTGAGAAGTTCACTTTATTACGTGAAGCACACGAGAATGCAACTAAAATAGTTAAGAAGAAAGGCCGAGGTCATAAAGACGCTCAGGAAGCTATTGATGCGGTTGCCGATGTATTTAAAGAATTCCGTTTAATTCCTAAGTTATTTGATCGATTAGTTAAAAACATGCGTGGCATGATGGACAGATTGCGTGTTCAAGAACGTTTGATCATGAAGCACTGTGTTGGCGCTGGGATGCCTAAAACAACATTTATTAAAATATTCCCAGGTAATGAAACCTCAAAGGAATGGTTTGATGCTGAAAAATCAGCAGGGAACCCTTACTCAGATAAATTAAGTAATGTTGAGCATGATGTTGAGCGTTGCATCTACAAACTGAATCAAATTGAAGAAGAAACTCACTTAAATATTCACGGCATTAAAGATATCAACCGTCGTATGTCTATTGGTGAAGCAAAAGCACGTCGTGCGAAGAAAGAAATGGTTGAGGCTAACTTACGTTTAGTTATCTCAATTGCGAAGAAATACACCAACCGTGGCTTACAGTTCCTTGATTTAATCCAGGAAGGTAACATTGGCTTAATGAAAGCTGTTGATAAATTTGAATACCGTCGTGGTTACAAATTTTCAACGTATGCTACCTGGTGGATTCGTCAAGCAATCACTCGTTCTATTGCCGACCAAGCACGTACCATTCGTATTCCTGTGCACATGATTGAAACGATTAACAAGTTAAATCGTGTTTCTCGTCAAATGTTGCAAGAAATGGGACGTGAACCAACGCCAGAAGAATTAGCTGAGCGTATGGTAATGCCTGAAGATAAAATTCGTAAAGTATTGAAAATAGCTAAAGAGCCAATTTCAATGGAAACGCCAATCGGTGATGATGAAGATTCACACTTAGGTGACTTTATTGAAGATGGTAGTGGTGAACTTCCAGTTGATTCTGCTACTTCTGAAAACCTTAAAGGTGCGACTCATGAAGTACTTGCAGGTTTAACAGCTCGTGAAGCTAAAGTGCTTAGAATGCGTTTTGGTATTGATATGAATACGGATCATACGCTTGAAGAAGTTGGTAAGCAGTTTGATGTTACACGTGAACGTATTCGTCAAATTGAAGCTAAGGCTTTACGCAAATTGCGTCACCCATCTCGTTCAGAACAGCTGAAAAGCTTCTTAGACGGTGAATAAAACTAAAATATTTGAAATACAGTTTTAAATACACATAATAAAGAGTAAGTTAGTAACACTAGCTTGCTCTTTTTACTTTCTAAGATAAGGAATTTTTATGCGTGTTATTTTAGCAATGTGTTGTGTTCTTTCCATCATATCCATGCCCTCGGTGGCAAAACAAGCATTAGAATTTGAAATTACGCCATTGATTGGTTATCGCTTTGGTGGTGATTTTGACACTAGCCAAGCTGAAATACACAATCGAGTAGAGTTAAATGATGAGACAAGTTACGGCTTATTAACCGCTTGGTCTTACGATAGAACACGACAAGGTGAGTTCTTAATAAGTCATTACAATACCAACTTCTCTGAGTCGAGTGATTTTTCGGTAGGTAATACAGGCCTTGGTATTACTTATGCTCATTTAGGTGGTAATGTCTCTATCTCTGAAGGACCTGTTCCTTTTTATCTTACCGGTGGTCTGGGGTTAACTCACCTCTCTCCTAGTGATAAGCAACTAAGTGATGAGACTCGCTTTTCATTGAATGTTGGCTTGGCTTCTAAAATTGATCTCAGTGAACGACTAAAGTTAAGACTAGATAGTCGTGTCTATGGAACCTTCTTTAACTCTGATAGTGCAATATTTTGTGATGCAGAAGTTTGTGCAATATATATATCGAGTAATATTTGGGTTCAAACTGAGGTGAGTGTCGGATTGACCTACCGATTTTAGTGTGAAGATACCCCTGTTTGTTTAAGAAATAAGCTGTCAGTAAAAAAATACAATTATTTAAAGTTCATTAGGTGACAACAAAATAAAAAATGCTTATACTGCACCCGCTTTGTTAGTTCAGCTAGTTAATTGAATTAATAAACGCATTAGTAAATATCAGGCCAAACATGTGAAAATGGGCCTTTAGCTCAGTTGGTTAGAGCATCCGACTCATAATCGGCAGGTCCGCAGTTCAAGTCTGCGAAGGCCCACCATTTTCATCATGTAGTACAACCCTCTTAGGCCAATTTAGACAAAAAATTAATTACCCTATCTCAAACTTCCGGTCCATGGCTGGTATCAAACTTTCAAGTGTTGCCATAATCGTCGACGACGGCGACAGAAAAATTAAATTCAAACTACTTCGTCAAAACTCAGCCCCAAAGCTACGAGACCCAGTCCTAATACACCTTATTGCTCAATCAAGCCGCTCCCTCTTAAAAATTTAATTGGTATCAGATGAACTAGGTGATTGGCACTTAACTAAAAAACTTTAAAAATTATACTATTCATTGGAAATAACATTAGCGTTAAGGTTGAGCTGACTCTGTAATTATATATTTAAAAAAACATAACAACATTAGTTTTTAAAACATTGATCTATATGGCTATTTTTCTTATTTTTTAGGGTTCTGTGTTTTTTATTTCCCCCAAAGTGTAATACATATTATGAATCAGCTAGTGAATTACCAGACGATGTAACGAATAAGTCTATGAGTGGATAAAACGCAGGTTTATTAAAACTGTAATTTTAAGTTAGTGAGGTTAATTATGAAAAAATCATCAAAAAAACAAATAATAGAAAAAGGCATTGGTGAGCTTTATCAGGAAAACCCAGAAAAAGCAGATAAAGCGATATTTGGCCGTACGACTGATCCCGTTTCTCGTCGGGGGTTTCTAACGGGCTTATCTGCAATGGGAGCTATATTAGGCGCAGAAGTTGTTTTTGGGCGATTCATGCCCGGAGGTCTTATTCCTGCAGCACTTGCTGAAACAACTGAAAAATTTCGTATTGCCGGTAAACATGCAGGTCTAATCGTATTAAATGATAGGCCACTAAATGCTGAATTACCTGCTCATTTATTAAATGACTTGATCACTCCGGCGAATAAACTCTTTATTCGCAACAACGGTATTCCTCCTGAAAGTGTTGATGTTGATAACTGGACATTAACCATTGGCGGAGAATCAGTTGAAACAAGTAAAACGTATACTTTAGCTGAATTGAAAAATAAATTTAAGCACCATACATATCAACTAACATTAGAGTGTGGTGGTAATGGCCGTTCTGAATTTAATCCTCCAGCAAAAGGAAATCAATGGGGCTTAGGTGCTGTTGGTTGCGCTAAGTGGACAGGCGTGCGTTTAAAAGATGTATTACAAGACTGTGGAATTAAAGATGATGCTGTTTACATTGGCTATCATGCAGCCGATGAACATTTAAGTCGGAATCCGAATAAGGCTGCTATTTCTCGCGGTGTGCCAATGCATAAAGCTTTAGAAAATGAGTCACTTATCGCTTGGTCAGTTAATGATGAAGATATACCTGCAATGAACGGTCATCCTTTACGTTTAGTTTTTGGCGGTTGGCCTGCTTCTACTTCAGGTAAATGGTTAACGGGCATATCGATACGTAACATTGTTCACGATGGTTCTAAAATGACCGGTACAGCGTACCGTAAACCATGTAAGCCTGTAGCTCCGGGCGCTAAGGTCGCTGATGAAGATATGTGCATTATTGAAAGTATGCCTGTTAAGTCACTGGTTACGTTTCCAGAATCAGGCGTTAACCACGCATTAAAAGACGAATTTTTAGCAAATGGACATGCATGGGTTGGTGATAAATCAGTCGCCAAAATGCATGTTTCTATCGATTTTGGCCAAACATGGCAAGAAGTTAACATAACCAAACCTGTTAACCGCAATGCATGGCAACATTGGCAAGCCAAAGTTAGATTTCCACAAACTGGTTATTATGAATTATGGGCAAAAGCTACTGACAGTGATGGTGTATCTCAACCTATGATTTTACCTGGCTGGAACCCTAAAGGTTATTTAAATAACGCTTGCCATAGAATTGCAGTTCAGGTGGTTTAATATGGCTATTTTAAAAAAAACAATATTTATATTAAGTTTGATAGCACTATCTTGTAGTTATGTAAATGCTAAAGATATTCTGGATAAAAACACTGGTTTTGTTATCGATACAGGCTTTGAGTTGGTTAGAGCTAATTGTACTGCCTGCCATTCTTCTGGTTTAGTTATACAAAATAGAATGAATCGTGAGACTTGGTTAGAAACCATTCGCTGGATGCAAAAGACACAGGGTTTATGGCCATTGGGTGATAGTGAAAAAGCAATACTTGATTATTTAGCTAAACATTATAGTCCAACGGCAACAGGTCGACGTAAAAACCTTCCAGCTCACTTGATGCCTGCGTTATTAACGCAGCTTAATTAACCTGAGATCTGCTTAAACCAAACACGCTTTAAGTAGCCATCAGTCGAAACTCATTGGTTTTAGATAAAAGTTAAACAACGAACCAAGCGTAATGGTGGAATCAATTTAGCTGGGGTCATAAAACGGTTAAATCCAATGTGATGAGGTTTTGTTAATTACCTTAGTATCACCAATTGTTAACGAGAGCTAAAAGCCTTAGCAAGTTGGCTCAGATGAAGATTAAGAGCAATGCAGCTAAGGTTGTGGAAGAAGCTGTTAAGGTTACATCGACGATTGAAGCAGTTAGTGAAAAAGCCACCGTTTAAGTTTATCAAGATGAACTGGTGGCGGAATTCATTAAGTCCTTTATCTTGTGTCGCGATGCTCAATTAATGGTTTGAAGAACTTGATTTATATTCAATAGAAATTGTGAACACTGGATGGCTTGCTCTGTCAGTGTTTAGGACAGCGCGTTAATAGAATGTGATGAATACAGTAGCCGTATTCGAGGTTCGTACGTACGGTTCTGTGAGTGGGATGAGACGAGGCTATCAGCCTTGATGACTCTTATTATGCGTCCGCTAGAGTGCCTTGTGGGAATACCGTGGCTAAAATTTTCATATTTTTTTAACCAACCCAGTTGAACTTCTTCAAATATATTAATCGCTTTCCAACCCTTGGCGCCAAATAGAACAGTAGCGATTCTTAATAAAATTATATCTGTTACTGCAATTTTTATTTGTGTCTACTCGGTGATCTTCAATACTTTCAATATATTGAATTAATGACATGGTAAATAACTTTTGTTGAATTTTTGATATTGATCTGATCGTCTTATATCAATAAAGGTCAAAATTTATTTATTATACCGTGTTATTTATTTGAAATGCGCGATCCCGCCCTACGTACCACTGTTGTTGGGCGTGGTTTAATAGTACTTGTTTATTTTCAGACGTATTATTTTCAGGCTGCGGTTTTTCGTGATAAGCATTGAAGTACCATAATGCATTAATAAAATAACAAAACTGTAGATAGGCATTGAGCAATAGCGGGTCGACTTTTACCAAAGATTGAGCCTCGTATTGCTCGATAATTAGTGTGATTTCATTACTATTTAGATTGTTTACTGCAATAAACATCGCTAAATCATATTCAATGGGAGCAGTACAAGCACATTCATAATCGACTAACCAAGTGATTTGCTCTCGATTGATTAGTATATTACTAAAATTCAAATCACCATGACAACAAACACCGTTTTTACTGTTGTTAAGTGGCGCTACAATACATTTAGCAAGTTGTAATAATGCTGTTTTTTGCAGTGTTGTGTAATGTGAATTATTTAGTAGAGACGTAATAATATCTTCAGATGATAGTTCAGTAGGTATTACCTTCAACTGATGACATTGCACCATCAGCTTAATAGCATGATTTATTTTATCATGGGTAGCAATTGTACTTAACGCTAAATTGTTAGCATCAATATAGCTATTGATGAGCCAATCGCTATCATGGTAAATAACGGTCGGGCTAAGGCCAAGCTTAGCAGCAGAAATTGTCACTGCTACTTCTGTATTGTCGTTGATGGTTTTAGCAAAATAGACTTTATTATCAGCGTTGACTTTAAAACAGCTTTGACTTAATCCTGAGGTTATTGTTAAAACTTTATCAACTTCAGTAAAACAAGGCAAAGCGGATAGTGACTCTTTCACCGGAGTTAACCTGTAACTATTGTAGACAAATTAATCTGTTCTACTTTAGAACGTCTATAAATAGCTAGCCACTTAAAGTAACCGTAGGCGGCAATAATGACATAAATGATAAATAACACGGTTGTAGGTATTAAACCTTTTTCTATATAAAGGTAAATTGAAAGAGCATCAATAACCTGTCTCTTATACACATCTCGGAGCCCACGAGACCGTACTAGATCT
>CAJXRC010000121.1 GCA_913058405.1 uncultured Colwellia sp.
TCTAAGCCTTTTAATTCTCGCTGAGTGGGAAATAACTTAATGGACTTGGTATAACAGCTACGCTTTTTTATGTGACATTTAACGCATGGGCAAATAGACGAAACATAATTATGTACCCATTAAACCCCAAACTACAGCGACCAGTCCGGTTAGCAGTATCATAAAGCTATATATGCAGGCAATTACGGTGAACTTGATCAAAGTAAAAAAGTAACCTTGTCTATAGACCTTTTTTTGCATTAAAAATAGATATATTGGTATCCAAAATAATATCCCACCTGCCACAATACCTGTAAAACTGGCAAAATTCGAGTACGTTGGCTCAAGATAACCATTTAAAATATCAAGTACTTCAGAGAGTAATATCGCTATAAAAATGAAGCTATGACTATGTAAAGCTACCGTCAAATGCTCCATGTATAATCGCTTAGAAAAAACAAACATCACTTTCAGTAATACCGCAAAAAGTGGTAATAAAATAAACATCAACTGAGGAAGTTTTCCGATAACTTGTTCAATGAGTGGACCGGTATCAGTATTAAATGCTTTTTCAGCTTTATCCGTTAACTCTTTTGCAAAGGCATTTACTTTCTTATTTTTTTCTTCCGACAAGAAGTCAAATGACAAAGTGCCGTCATCATTATTAGCTATCTTTATACCTTCATTATTCAGCGTCCCATTCTTCGCTTTTAACCGACTGGCAATTAGTGAATCAAAACGTGCTTTTTCATCCGCGGGTAAGTCTTCTTTGATTTGATCAAATTCTAACTCAATCAACTCCCGAGTTAGTTTAATAATCTGTTTGTTATTCCCCAGACTATAATCAGTATTTAAATCCGCAAGATAAACAGTAAATTTGGCTATATCGGCATCTAATGTTGAAAGACTATCAATAACGCCAATACTTGCTTCTTCTTTTTTCTCAACCTCACTTCGCTCAGCTTTTAGCTCCTTAATGTGGCTTTTAACTTGAGTAATAAGCGCTTGCTTGTCACTAACCGTAATGGTTTTGTTATTATCCGCCCCGATAAAGAATTTTAAGGTGAGGAAAAAGATAATACTAATAAATAAATATAATCGTAGCGGTGGTACATAGTGCACCCTTCTACCAGCAAAATATTCATTCGTTAAAAAAGCAGGCCTTGTCAATAAAGGGAAAAGAGTTCGACTAGCGCGAGAATCAAAACTAAAAATATCATCTAATAGGTGCATGATAACCACCCAGAAGTATTTCAATTTCGAATCGGCTTCTTGTCCACAATTAGCACAAAAAGGTCCATTTAACGGCAAATGGCAATTTTCACAGCTTTGACTGTCCTCAATTGGGACACTTATTACTTCATTTGTAGCTTCGGTTTGAGTTAACTCTGTTGTTGGCATAATGAATTATTATTGAGTAGCAATAGACAATAAAAGCATAACACTATGTGAATATAAAGTTACAAAGTAATTAAAAAACTTAAGTAAATAAGATGTCCCAACTGATCTATTCTGCTAAATTAATAACTGAGATAAAGGATCAGATCACTGTATTTCAACTAACTCTAATAATACAGGTCAACTATGCTTAGACATGATGACCAATAATACACATTGAAAATATAGCCAAAAGCAGGAGAATTGTAATGGCGTTTGAAGTTAAATTTGAATTAACCGAATCAGACTTAGAGCATTTCCGCGATGTTATGCGTAAAGCGCAAGCAGGAGCCAAACAACTTAGTGAGCAAGAAATTCTCGCTAACGCTAAAAAGATTAGTCAAAGCATAAAAGCTAATGTACCCGAATTTGTTCGTGATCGTATTCAAAAGCTAGAAACTTTTGTAGCTATGATTGAAGATGATGAATGGCAGATCCCAACTGATGAACGCACCGAAGTATTAAGTGCTTTAGCGTATTTTAGTAATCCTGAAGATTTAGTACCTGACCATATCCCGGTATTAGGCTTTTTAGATGATGCAATTATGATCGAACTGGTTGCTGAAGAATTTAAAGATGATTTTGAAGCCTTTGAAGAGTTTTGCGCATATCGTCAACGTGAAGAAGGACGTAGTGGAGATACGGCTATTACGCGTGAAGAATGGTTAGATTCAAAACGTCACGAATTACATAGTAGAATGAGAAGTCGTCGTTCATCTAGACGAAGTGGCCGCTCTTCATTTCGTTCTGTTTTTTAGAGCAAAAACTGTTACCGCTATTTCTCTTTAATCAGTAGTCATGGCGGTAAGCTGTAAAAATGACAAAGTATTTTCTTTGTCATTTTTACCATTTCATCAGCAGCTCAGCTTAGAGATCACTTGGCCGACCTGCGTCACCTTGACTATAATCACACACCCCTTGAGAAAATATTGTACGTAAAGACGCTAACTGTTCAGCGAGATCTATATCTGCATACATACCCTGCTTAATCGCTTGTTCAAACGGAATCTTATGACATTTGAAAACGCTGCCCTGCCAAGGACCTTCGGCTTGAATACGGCTATTTGAAAAAATAGCATAGTGCTCAGCACATAGACCTCGTTTTAACACTTTATTTCCATAACCAACATCGCTCCAATTGCCACGCCAAACATCTTTTCCTTCCGCCAACACGCCCCCCTTATCATCAAAGCAAGTATCTTGTAATTGAACAGGTCTACTTTGAGTAGCATCGAGTTCTGGAAATTTTTTACGCTTTAATAGCCATAAATCCATCATATCAAAGGCTTGATTTGTTGGGTCAAAATCACGCTTTGCCACCCAAATAACCTGATTATCATAATGACCATTAGCTTGCTGCAAACGTAAACGTGTACTAAAAGATGCCGACATATGATGCATATCCAACTTTTCTTCTAGATAATGACGCACATCAATAATCGGTAAATCAAGTTTCCCAATAAAAACCTGCCCGCCTCGATAGGCTGCTTCAATAGCGTTAAGTGAAGCACTGCGTCGAGGTGCCAATTCATTATCAATGACTTGCGTTATATTATCGCTGCCCCATAACGAAATCCAAAATGGCATTTTACGGCCAAACGGAGTCACAATGGTTTCAGCCCTCATTTGGTGTTGCGCTTTCCAACTGCCAATATTTTTATTGATATGGACAAATTCAGCTAAGGTTATTTTCTTTTGTTTTAAAGCATGAAGTCCATACTGCACTCCCTCATTGTCCCAAGTACTTTCTACTAAACCGTATTTATCACGGCCGAACAACCAAGCCATATCTTCCCAATAATTCCAATTAGTTTGTTCAACAACATCTTCACTATAAAAGTGTCGCAAAAAGCCTTGTCTAGGGTTGTGGATAAAGGTAGATAAACCAAAATAACCGTTAATACATTCACTATTACCTTGAGGGAAACTCGGCACCATACCCGCTATAAATTGAGCTACAGGTTGTAGGAAAGCTATTTTTTGTGGGAAATCTTGTAAACTATTCATCCCTTCAAGTAATTGCCTCTGGTCCCACTGTTGCCAGCGGCTATTATCTTTTGCTCGAAAGGTAAAATAATTATTAAATAAGTCACAGTCTAGGGTATAAATTGTCTGACTTATCATATCTGGATATGAATATTGAGGAATTAGGCCATCAAGAATTCCACGGCTATTTTGACCAATAAGGTATTGCGCTAACCCTCCACCTGATCCGCCAATACCCACAGTGTATAACGGCTCGCCAAATAAACTGATAAAATGAAGCTTCACTCTACGCGCGGTGTCTTCTGCCAATAACATATTATAGGTATAGCTGGTTCGATTACCGCTTGAGCTTATAATCGCATAACCTTGTTGAACTTCTGCTAAACGACGAGCAATAGTGCGTGTCGCTTTTTGTCGTCCTTGTCTAAAACCTATACCTGAACCGCCGTGAAATTGATAAATTAATTTTTTATTCCATAGAGAACTCGCAGTACGTGTACCTAGCTCTTCAGGGGTTATTGCCATAGCAACAGTGTATATAAAACGATTAATACTACCTTGTTCAGCACGAAATAATTGTAAGGGTAGCTGAGCATCTCTTAAAGAGGCTAATTGAGAGAATTGCTCTGTGGGAATCTTAACTAACTTTTCATCATTATTAAGGTAATAAAACTGTAAATGACTTTTAAATAAGCAATCTTTGGAATAACCAATAATGGTAGTCGGTAGTGCTATATTTTCATAAACAGGGACACCAAAGCCTTCTTGGTTATCAACTAAAGGCTGGCCTATATGGGAGTCTATGGTCATACAATAGAATGGATATTGTTTTGGACCTGAGTATAAAGAATTACTTGGCCCTACATCCCCAAGCTTAATCGGAAAGTAAAATGTCTCCTCTGGACGGCTAACTTGGCTGACATGCGGAGAGATTGGCAGTAAATAGTTTTGCTCTGCAGTAGCTAAGCGTTTAACTTGTCGATATTGATACGGATGTTCTGCAGGATAAAGCCAAATTAGAACTGCAATTAGCGTGAGAGAAACAAATATAAATTTTTTCTTTTGCATAACAAAACCACCGAAAAAATTACCCAGCACTTACTTTAAATATAGTGGAGATAATTTAGTCCGGTAGACGATATTGCGCTGAAAAAGTAGTCGCTTATTTCAATTTAGCAACAAAGGTTTTTCTAAACTTAGCTAATTTCGGCGAGACAACAGCTTGGCAATACTGATTTTCTGGATTATTTTTAAAGTAATCCTGGTGATAGTCCTCCCCACAATAAAAAGTCTCAGCTGGGTTGACTTGGGTCACAATAGCATCATCAAATAACTGCTCTTGATTAATTTCCTCAATGATAGCTACAGCAACTTCTTGTTGGTGATCGTCATGAGTAAAAACCTCAGAGCGGTATTGTGTTCCTATATCATTCCCTTGGCGATTCAGCTGGGTTGGGTTGTGTAAACTAAAAAATATTTCTAATATTTCTCTATAACTTATGACTGTACTATCAAACTCTAATTGTACAACTTCAGCATGACCACTCTTACCGGTACAAACCTCTTCATAAGTTGGCGCTGTACTATGCCCTCCCATATAACCTGGCTTTGCAGAAATAATACCGTTTACCATATTAAGTGCACTTTCAATACACCAAAAACAGCCTCCGGCTAGAGTCGCTGTTTGTACCGCTTTATCGTTACGTTGATCTGTCATTTTATCTACTGCCTTAATCATTGTTTCTTTTATGATTTATCTCAGCCTTTTGTGTTGCTAAATAGGCTAAGATGTAATCGTTAACTCATATAATACAAACATTATACTCATATTTAGCCAGTAAGAAATATATGCCACAATTTTTCAAAAGAACTAGCCAAATACAGGCTATTATTGCATTGCGCAGCATTGCAATCGCCATTCAATTACTGTTAATTCTCTTTGTCAATTTAGGATTAGCATATGAATTACCATGGATGCCATTGGTAAGTGTGATTAGCTTAGAAGTGCTTTTTACCTTCTGTAGCTACCTTTATTATAGCCGTAATCACTTGAGTGAAAAGAAAGCGAGTCAGAGAGCAATATTAGTACAAATATGTGCTGATATTATATTCCTTTCGCTGTTACTCTTTTTTAGTGGTGGCGCAACCAATGCATTTGTTTCTCTGTTACTTATTCCTATCGCGATAGCTGCGGTTACTTTAACGCCATTATTACTGACTGTAGTTGCCTTCCTTGCCATTGCTTCTTACAGTATCTTATTATGGTCATTACCCATGAGTGTTATGCACGGTAATATGCAAGGTCACTTTATTGGTATGGGTATCAACTTTTTATTTTCAGCGCTCGTGGTTGCGATTGTTGTGGGTAAAATGGCGCGTAGTATTAATCAGCAAGAGCTTGCTATTGCTGCTTATCGTGAAAATTTATTAAAGCAAGAGCAAGTTACCTCTTTAGGTGTTGCTTCTGCTCAGGTTACTCATCAATTGGCGACCCCTATAGCAACAGTGCAGCTACTAGCGGATGAGTTAAGCGAAGATTTACCTAACAATGAAATAGTGCTTGATATGCAAAACCAACTTACTCGCTGTAGAGACAGTTTATCTGATTTTCGGGCGATGGTTTTCGATATTAAAGAACAGGTAATTAAAGCCACTAATTGCCAAGATTTATTTGACGAAATAACCGATAATGTTCGAGTCAATAATCCGGAAATCAGCTTAGAGTTACAAAAAAATAGTGAAGAAAACTCTAATGGAGCCACTATTAATGCTGATGCAGCTTTATTGCCTGCAATTCTCAATTTAATCAATAATGCTATCAGAGCAAGTAAAGCTAATCACAGCAGGACGCTTAGCCTTACTTGCCAAATTATTGAGGATAATTGGCAATTCACTATTCGTGATTATGGCAAAGGTTTTACCTTAAAGAAACTTAATGAATTAGGGGTAAAACCTGTTAATAGTGAACAAGGTTTTGGTATGGCCGTTTTTTTAAGTCATGCAAGCCTTGAACGCCTTGGCGGTAAGTTAGCCCTAACAAATCATCAAGACGGTGGTGCACTCGTTACTTTGAGCTTGCCAATTTCATCTTACAATTAATTATAAGGAAGTGAGTATGCCCAATTCAGCAATAGCTGCAGCACCATCAAAACTATTAATCGTTGAAGATGATGTTATTTTTGCCAATACCCTGAATAGACGTTTAACTAAACACGGTTTTGATTGCGTGCAAGTCGATAATAACAATGATGCATTACTCGCATGCCACCGCCACACGCCTGATTATATTTTGCTGGATATGAAATTAGCAGAAGAAAATACCTTATCAATCATCACCCCGTTACGTAAACTACGTCCACAGAGTCGCATTGTCTTACTCACGGGGTTTGCTAGCATTGCTACCGCCGTAGATGCAATAAAGTTAGGTGCTGATGATTATTTATCTAAACCAGTGGATAGCCAAACACTGCTTGCGACACTCAAAGGCAGTAAAGCAGAAACTATCGAGGTCGATAGTCAAAACGAACAAACCTTATCAGCAGAGCAAGTTGAATGGCAACACATTCAACAAGTACTGAAAGCTAATCAAGGGAATATTTCAGCGACCGCTAGACAGCTCTCAATGCACAGAAGAACGTTACAACGTAAATTGCAAAAACGACCTAATTCAGCTTAATCAAGTATTAAAAATTATAGGCTAGGTGCTGATGAAACCTGATCATCATTTCTTCTTTAGTCGGTTCTATTTCAAGTTCTGCTGCCATTAACTGCATTGCTTGTTCTATTTGATTTAAAAATCGACCAAAGCCGTGGCCACTATTATTTTCAGGTGTTGCCACAAAAACTAACTGAACATTATCGGTTAGCTCACCTGCACTCCATTTGCTGACAATACCGCATGGGCTTTGCTCTGGGTTGTAACCCAACATTTGTAACTCGCCCACGCGAGATACGATTTCATGAATACTGTATCTAACAATAGGTACTAAACCATTAGCAATCAGCGCACCATTATTTAAGTTATAACGCTTTGCTGCCATAGTGAAAACATCAGTCAAATACATATACAACGGATTGTAAGGATCTTTTGAATGGCTATCTATTTCTACTTGTTGTAATAACTCATTACTGATATTCAAAGTAACCACAGCATAATTCATGGCACTATGGTGAGTCGGCACTGTCACTTTTTGGCTTGCGTAACGTTTATCAATTTCACGTAATTTATGTGCTTGGGTAATGGTACAACCTTTATTCTTAGCAAACAGGTCGTAGGTCAAATGCTGATGATCTCTCAAACGCATATCACTTTTATCTAGCTTAATTTTTTCACAAAACGTCTCGACTACTTGGCTCACTTTACTGTGAAAGTTGGCCGCATTAACTCTAATTTCGTTACCTGTAGCTAAAAAGAGTAAACAAATTTTCTTTGCTCTTTTACTGCCGTCAAAAAATGATTTCTTCAGGTGGTGACTTTCTGGATTGTAGTAAAATAGAATTTGCTGATTAGTTTGCCATTGATGCATTTCTTGGCTGTATCTTACGCGTGCCAGTTTATCATTGGCAATAAACTGACAATTTTTGAGTTCAACTTCATCAGTTAACTCAAAAAACAAGGCCGATAATTGTTGATAAAAATCATAATATGGCTGTGGCTTTAAATCGCTATATTTACCTGACAATTGCTGAAATAGTTCATCAGTCAAAGTAAACTCGGCCAAAATATACTGGTTATCACGTACGTTACCAGGTAAGTAGGCTTTATGAGCGGCACTTCGTTTTCTAATAATTGACATGTTCATCCCTAACGTTGTTAGCCTTTTAAGATGGGAGCAGTATAATGAACGTAAATGAAGTTTTTGTGACTTTTATATGTCACTAATATTACACTGGTAAGCTACTTTACGAGGCCAGAGTAAACAGAGAAACGCAGCCCTATATAACTTTTCATTCGCATTGCATCTGCAAAGGACCTAATTTGTTAAACGATCAACAAGCCCTGATTGAAGCTATTAATCAAACCATGCCATTTGGAAAGTATGCTGGTAGAAAATTATTGCAATTGCCTGAGCCATATTTGGTGTGGTTTCATAGTAAAGGCTTTCCTGAAGGGAAATTAGGGCAACAATTAGCCTTGATGTACGAAGTAAAACTCAATGGTTTAGAAACTATGCTGAAACCTTTATTACGTCCTTAGGAGTTTAGAGCTCGATTTTTCTCGAAGGAGGTTATCTGACAAACAGAATTTCGCAACAGCAATTTTTTAGAGTAATTTTGTCTATCAAGTTAGCTCTTTATTATCTATCGCAATAAGGTTTTACCATGAAGGTATGCTAACAATCTGTTTTGCCAAGACAAACTTTTCTGAAGAAAAACAAGCCTTAAATTTTTCTTACTTTGTCCTGATACCTCCTCCTCATATTTACATATTTTCACTTGCACCACTTGCAAAAATCCTCTTAAATAACTCGTCGATTGATGAAATTTCATACGCTATTCAGACGATGTAAAATTCGATAATCGGCCACTCTATGGTATTAAGTAATAAAAAGACCCCAGGTAAATGAGGGATACTAAATTTGTTTATTAATTGATTTATCAAACAATTACAAAATGTTTATAAGGTGGAATAAATGAAAAGACAGAAAAGGGATAAATTAGGTAGAGCGCATTCTAATGGCTATCAGGCTGGCCTTGGTGGTAAAACAAAGGAGCAATGCCCTTATCAGAGTATTGATGCTAAATCGCAGTGGTTAGGTGGTTGGCGAGACGCCATAAGTGACAGGAATTTGGGACTGTTTAAATAGACATTAGGTCAACACTTTATCCCCGAAGCATAACGCTTGGGGATAAATATTATCAATAAACAGAGTTATAGCAATCGTACTTATTAAATCACTCGAGAAAAACGTTGTTGATTCACATGTTTTTTCATATAAGCATCAAAGCTCATACAAATAATACGAATCAATAAGCGGGCTTTTTGCTCAACCTTAATATAATTTGCATTATTTTCGACTAATCCATCATCAATAAATGTAGTTAATAATGGTAAATCTTCAGCAAAGTATTCATCAAAATTAATATTATACTTCTCACTAATGGCTTGCTTATCTAGATACAAGTTACACATTAACTCTTGAATGACCTCACCACGTAAAATATCATCTTCAGATAAACTAACACCCTTAATTTGCGCATGTTGTTTTTCAGTGATTGATTGATAATATTCTTTCAAATCTTTTATATTCTGACTAAAGCTATTTCCAATAGAGCTAATTGATGACACGCCTAGCCCTAATAAGTCACAACCGCCTTTAGTGGTGTAACCTTGGAAATTACGATGCAAAGTACCATCACTTTGCGCTATTGCTAATTCATCATTAGGTTTTGCAAAATGGTCCATACCGATAAAGTCGTAACCAAAGTCACAAAGCGTTTCTATAGCCAACTTCATCAAGGCAAATTTTTCTTGTGTATTAGGTAACCATTCATCGCGTAACTTACGCTGTGCAGCAAAGCGATTTGGTATATGGGCGTAACTAAACAAAGAGATACGGTCAACATCCCACTCGTGTGCTTTTACTAACGTTTTAGCAAAATTTTCCAGTGTTTGATGCGGTAGACCATAGATTAGATCTATATTAATAGACTTAAAACCAACAACTTTCGCGTGCTGAATAAAATCACCGATAAACTCGGTTGACTGAACACGGTTAATCGCTTGCTGTACTTTTAAATCAAGGTCTTGTACACCTAAACTCAACCGATTGAAACCTAATGAAAATAAATGTTCAGCCAAGTTCATTTCAATTTCACGCGGATCAATTTCAATACTCATTTCTAGCTCATCTGAGAAATTAAATTTCTCTTTCAATAAAGAAACTAGTTGAGTGATTTGCGGATGTGTTAAAAAGCTAGGTGTACCACCACCCCAATGTAATTGCTTAACGGTGTACTCTTCAAATAATGGTGCTTGTAGCGCTATTTCTTCGGCTAAATATTCAAGGTAAGTATCGGCTTTGCCACGATGACGAGTAATAACTTTATTACAACCACAGTAATAACAAAGCGTGTGACAAAATGGGATATGCACGTAAAGTGACAATTCGCGATTTTGCGAGGTTTTTATCGCTTTAATAAAGTCTTCATGTTTAAAATCATCATGAAACTCTAACGCTGTTGGATAAGAGGTATATCTTGGTCCGCTGGTGTTATATTTATTTAATAGCGTATTATCGAAGAATTGACTTACTTTCATATTTTCATACCGTTTTATTTAGTGAACGAAAATAGTATAGCCTTTATATAATTTATGGGCATTGATCAAGCGCAACAACAGACCTTAATAAGATCTGTTATTGGAATCAAGGTCCGCTATTGTCGCTAAGGAGTTAGCTGGGCGAGTTGTTCAGTAGTGAACGTATAAAGCTCACCCAAATCACTTACAACTTCATCATGTCTCTTATTCAGCGCCGTCATACGTTGGTAATCTTCACGCATGCGCTCTTTTTTTGTTAACGTTTTACGTGCATCAAGAATTGAGAGACTTTTAATTTCTTCGTACAAGCCAAAAATTCCCGGAAATTTCTCGGACACTTCCGTTAATGTTTTCAATGAAGACAGTAAGACTGACAAGCGCCAGCAACCTTCATCGAACTCACATTGCTCTTCCTGCATAGCACGTGTAATCAATAACACGCTATCAAACACTTTTTTATCGTGTTTATTGAGTGCTTGCTGTTGAGCCAACTTTGCTTGTGCCTGTTGCTCTTTTTGCTGGGCTACCTGTTTTAATAACTTACCTGCATAAACCGCTAAGGCAATTACAATAATAACGCCAAGCAATAAAGCATAAAGCCAAAAATCACTCATTGATGTTACTCTTTTTCTTCAAAATCAGAGAAGTCTGGACGATCTAATTTATCCCATAATTCATCTTCGCTGTCACTGCCAGTAGATAAATCGTTGTCATTAGTGTCCTCATCTTCATCAAGACCTAATTCAGCCGATAATACTTGATGACGTTCCATTTTCTCGTTGTAGTAATCAACTTCTTGCTCTGTTAATTCAATATCGTCTTCTTGTTTAGCTAGAATGTTTTGCAATAATTCATCCTGCTCAATAGCATCAATTTCTTGCTCAGCAGACAATTCAACAACTGTATCTTCAACAAAACGCACACTCGCAATAGCTGATGACTTATCGCTATTTTGCTTTGTTTTCACTTGTTTAGGTTTGTCCTGCTTGGCAACAACTTTACCCAAAACAATCGGTGTTTTATTTCCAAGACGCGGGTCTTTATTTCCACTCTGCTGTTTATTATCAGCTTGGTCTTGCATCGCTTCTTTTTGACGATTACCTGCCACTTTACCCGTAGATTTACGGATACGTTTCTCAACGGTAGCTAATTCTTGCTTACTTAATTTAGGTTTGGCAGTAGGTGCTCCACCTGGTTTTCTAGATTTTTTTGAACGAGACATATATACAGTTACTTTTTTACTAATAATGTCGGACATTTTACGTTATTAATGGCTTAAAAACCTTAAAAAGCAGAAAAAAGACACAAAAAAAGCGCCAATTGGCGCTTTTTTTGTATTTAAAGAACTTAAAGACGAATCTTAATCTTTGGGTGAGTATTAATTTCCCCCCCTTTAGAGATAACAGCGATATTATCATTGCAGCTTAGTACTGCCACATGAGTATCATGAAAGTCTCTAATGAAATTCAACTTATAGCCAAATTGCGCTAAGCTACTGGCTGCAAATTTTTGTGCCAAGGTTAAGCTTTCCCAAAGTTTATCCGTATCATCGATCACTTCTTCCCGGCGCTCTAACAGGTACTCTCTTTGCATTGCTGCAGCCATAATTTACTCTCCCTAGACCAATTATGATTTAGATAAGTTTTATTATTATTAATAATAATATTAATATTTTGAATGAAATTTAACCTACTTTACATGTAACATCAATAGGGATTACACTATCACCATGAATTAATTGGTTTTTAATCAAGTAGTCTTTGATATATAAGGTAAAAAATGACACGTGTATTAGATGAGTTATCAGCGTTATTAAAACTGGAAGTTATTGAACAAGGCATCTATCGAGGACAAAGCCAAGATTTAGGCTATAAAGCACTGTTCGGCGGTCAAGTTATGGGTCAAGCGCTTTCAGCAGCTCAAGAAACAATTGCAGCTAATCGCTTTGTTCATTCTTTGCATTCTTATTTCTTACGCCCTGGTGACGCTAGTTTACCCGTTATTTATGAAGTAGAAAACATTCGTGATGGTTCTAGCTTTAGTACCCGTAGAGTGCAGGCAGTGCAAAATGGTAAAGCCATTTTCTACATGACCGCGTCTTTTCAGCACCCTGAACCTGGTTTTGATCATCAAGATACTATGCCAAATGTAGTCGCTCCTGAAGAACTTCCATCGTTTACTGATTACATTAAAGCCAACCAACATGCTATACCTAAATCTTTACGAGAAAAATTTTTAGCTGAAAAGCCCATCGATATTCGCCCAGTTCAGCAATATAATTGGTTACAACCTGAAGTAACAGAAGCGGTAAGCCAAATGTGGATAAAGGCTAATGGTAATTTACCTGACGATTTAGGCATTCATACCTATATGTTGGCTTACACATCAGATTTCCATTTTCTACCAACGGCTCTGTTTCCTCACGGCGCCAGTTATTGGCAACCCAGTTTTCAAATTGCTACTATAGATCACGCTATGTGGTTTCATCGTCCATTTCGCTTTGATGATTGGTTACTCTATTGCATCGACAGCCCATCGGCTAGTAATGGCCGTGGTTTAGTCAGGGGTCAGATATATAATCGTCAAGGAGAATTAGTTGCCTCTACCATGCAAGAAGGTGTGATTAGACAACGATAAGAATAAGATTCAGTAATATGGTGATAAGTTCAATTCCATATTACTGCTCAATAATTGACTTCACGTTAAGGTAATGAACAGCTAGGTATCCCGCTTTCTTTTTTCTAATGCTTTACGCTTTTCAACCGCAAGTGACGTTACACGGGTTTTTAATACCGACTCTAAACCTAACATGAAGTACACTTCTGCCATTAAAAACAATGGCCCTATCAAAAATTGACTCAAATCATCAACAAAAGCCGGTTTGGCTTTTTCATAATAATGGCCAATAAACTGAATAATCCAACCAACAACAAAGAGTCCTATTGCTATATAGATTAAACCTGGTGTACCGCTAAATAATTGGGCAATATATAGGTTAATGAGTATATAAACCAACATACCAGCAGCTAATAAACGATGTAAAAAGATATAGTAAATAGCCACAACAGAAAAAATAGCCATCGCTAAGGTATAGTGCAAAGTAACCTGAGTACTGAAAACATCATCCAGGGTTATTTCAAAGGCAATAGTGCTCAACATCAGTGTTACGGCTAACACGATTAAAGGCACTCCAATAAAATGTGTGTTAATGTTTTTCTGATTCAAGTGCACGCTTTTATAACGTGCTAATTGCTCTTCAATTGACTTCATTTGAATACCTGTCTCTTATACACATCTGACGCTGCCGACGAAGAGGATAGTGTAGA
>CAJXRC010000122.1 GCA_913058405.1 uncultured Colwellia sp.
CTCTAAGCCTTTTAATTCTCGCTGAGTGGGAAAGAACTTAATCAACTTGGTATAAGATCCCATGACTTATTAATGGTAATACTATTCATTATTATCATGTTCATAAGGTTTATTCTTTTGTAAATTAAATAACCTTGTGAAAAATTTTACTACCCGATATCGAGATTTATAAGCAACTCGTATGTTCGGCGCTAATGTTACTAGTCCGCCTTGGCCTAAATGTGAAAAGGGGTCGTCAACGATCCATTTGGGCTCTAATCGATCCCAAGCATGAAAAGCTCTTCTGTAAACTTTAACCTTCACAAGTGATTGGTCATGTTCAGATAAGTTATCTACTAATGCTGGGCAGGTTTCTGGTAAATCATAATCATCTTTGGTACCTGTTTGAATGAGAACAGGTGCACCAGTGAAGTTATCAAACTCAAAACCGGGTGCATAATTAAATAACCAGCAAAGTGGATAGTGAGCTACATGTCCGGCAAAACGATAGGATAATCCAGTCATTGACATGTATTGCTCTGTTGCGGTTAGCATAGATAAAATACCACCCCAAGAAAAGCCAATAACACCAATGCGATCTTTATCTATGTTGGGATGTTGAGCTAAATAAGCGAGAGCGGCAAAAACATCAGGTAAGGTTTCCTGTGGAGACGCAGGTCTATTTTCGCTTCCTCCTGCTAAGTCACGTGCACCCCATAAATCAAGCTCTAAGGTCGCAATTCCACTATGATTGAGTGCACGAGCATAGAAAGCCCCTGTACTGTCTACCCCTGCAGAACTATGTAAAATAACGACTGCGGGTATTTCGGAATTTGAGTTTCTTGGGACACGTAATTGTGCCGATACCTGCCAGCTTTGTGTAGGCGTTACGACAGGAATGGCAATATACGATATTCTTGTGGGTAGTTTTGTCGCGTAAACAAAACCTTGGCAAAAGAGTAATAGTAAAATGACTAAAAACATTTTTTTAAGCATAGTAAATCCATTAATATTGATTGTTGTATATGAACCATACTCATTTACTACAGATCGCGAACATCACTATCAAGAGATGGCTTACTTCCATGAAGCGCTTTAATAATAGCTGTATATTATTTAAACGTCTAACTGATGACCTGCATATGTGTCTTAACCTTGCGTGAGTCTTTTAGTCTGCATTAACATCACATTTATGCGCTAACGTAAAAAACTGTGTACGTCGTTGTCGAATTTTACCGTTCTAAAGTTAAAGGTATGCAGGTAAGTAATTGTGTAACCTATGCAGATTGTATATTCTTTCTGAGTTGACAACTATTTGAGACTCTTATGAAAAAATTACTTAGCTTTGCAGCGCTTTCATTAATGACAGCGGTAACTTCAGTCAAAGCAGCAGACTCAGCGTCTGAAGTGTTTACCGTTGAAAAACTTAATGAATTAAACCAACTGCATGATGTCACTTTATCTCCTCAAGGTGATGTACTGGTTTATGGTTTAAAAAAAGGCAGTAGCTCTAAAGACAACCACTTATATAAACAAAATATTAAAACAGGTAAAGTGAGCCAATTTACCGATAATGAAAAACCTGAAAGTAATGTGCTATGGGCTGATGATGGTCAATCGGTATTCTTTTTATCTTCACGCACTGGCAGCAGTCAAGTTTGGCAACAGTCGTTAAATGAAAAGACAGCTAAGCAAATATCTGATTTCCCTATTGGCGTTAACGCTTTTACTTTCGCTAAAAATGGTCAAGTGTTTGCTCTTTCATTCACGGTAAAACCAGGCTGTGAAACATTCGACTGTACACTTGCAGCAAAGAAAATGGATGAAGAGAAAAAATATAATATTCGCGCTTATGATCAGCTAATGGTACGTCATTGGGATACATGGGCTACAGACTATAAAGAGCATCTATTTGTTGCTCATGTAAATAAAGATGGCCTACTTACTCAAGCGCAAGACATTATGCCGAGCTGGCAGAGTGACTTTGCTGGCATTAGCCAAGTGAGTGTTCACCCAAGTTCCACTTCATTAGTTTTTTCAGGCAAAGATTCATCAAGTAAAGATGCAGCAAAAGATCATGCATGGACGACCAACTTTGATATTTTTGAAGTGGCATTATCAAACGGGCAAACTGCTTTTAACTTAAAGAATATCACTGAAAACAATAAAGCGTGGGATTCTAGTCCTGTGTATTCTTCTAATGGTCGATTTCTTGCTTACAAAGCGATGAAAACACCTGGCTATGAAGCCGATAAGTTTACTTTACAATTACGTGACAGCAGAACAGGAAAAACGCGTGCGGTTGCGAGTGAATGGGATCGTTCAATTAGCAGCTTAGCATTTGCACCGGACAATAAGTCGCTATATGTTGTGGCACAAGATGTAGGTCAAAAGAGCATTTTCTCTATTACTCCTGAATTTGATGAAGTTCGCAGTATTTATAATGTAGGGAGCAATGGTGATATTAGCAGTGTAGGAAACAAAATTTACTTTTCTCGTCATACATTGAATTCACCAAAAGATATTTTTTCAATTGATAATCATGGTGATGATCTTAAACAGTTAACCGACATCAATAAAGACAAGCTTGCTCAGGTTAAATTTGCTGATTATGAGCAGTTTAACTTTAAAGGTTGGAATGATGAAACAGTACATGGCTACTGGTTAAAGCCAGCCAACTATGAAAAAGACAAACAGTACCCAATCGCCTTTTTAGTACACGGTGGACCACAAGGTAGCTTTGGCAATATGTTCCATTACCGTTGGAATGCTCAATTGTGGGCAGCGCAGGGTTATGGTGTAGTTATGGTCGACTTCCATGGTTCTACCGGTTATGGACAAGGGTTTACCCATTCAATCAGTCGTGATTGGGGTGGTAAACCATTAGAAGATTTACAAAAAGGCTTAGACTTCATCGTAAAAGATCAGCCTTGGTTGGACGGCGATAACGCTTGTGCGTTAGGTGCTTCTTACGGTGGTTACATGATGAACTGGATAGCTGGCAATTGGCCTACTCGCTTTAAATGTTTGATTAACCATGCTGGTTTATATGATATGCCAAGCTTTTATCAATCTACCGAAGAATTATGGTTCCCTGAGTACGACATGGGCGGTCCTTCATGGGGCAAAGAAAATGGTAGTGCTAAAGGCAAAGTAAGCCCTGATTACAGTAAGTTTAACCCATCTGCTTATGTTAATAACTGGCAAACACCTATGTTAGTGATTCAAGGAGAGTTAGATTACCGCGTACCTTATGCACAAAGTTTAGGTGCATTTACCACCTTGCAGCGCAAAGGTATTGATAGTCGTTTAGTGATGTTTCCCGATGAAGACCACCACATTCGTAAACCTGACAACTTAGTAGTTTGGTATGACGAAGTCTTTAAATGGTTAGAGAAATATACTAAGAAGTGATAACAAAAAAGGCACATTAACTTAGGTTAATGTGCCTTTTTCATTTTAGAAATGCTTAAAACGAAGGACTATCGAAATAGAGTCTTAAGTTAATCCTGCTCAGAGGCTTCTTTTAGATAAGCAAGTCTATCTTGTTCTTGCTCAAAAGCCGCTTGAATTTCAGCTAATATTGTCTCAACATCGGCACTTTGAGTATCTTCTGCGAATAGGCCTGTCAATTTCGTGGTATCACTTAATTCACCTGCTTCATACAGTGCCCACATCTCTTCACCAAATTTAGTTAATGCTAAGTTTGGAGCAAATTGAGCGTAATATGTAGTGATATTATTGACATCTCTCAGTAACATCGCTTTGGCATTGTTATTCGCTGAAGCATCAACTGCTTGGGGTAAGTCGATTACGACTGGGCCATAAGCGTCTACCAAGACATTAAATTCAGATAGATCGCCATGGACTATGCCTGCACATAACATGCGCATAACATAAATCATCATTAAGGCATGATCTTCGATCGCTTGCTCTGCAGGCATAACAACATCATTGAGTCGTGGTGCAACATCACCTTCCTCATCAGTAATGAGTTCCATTAATAGCACGCCGTCAAAACAGCCATAAGGTTGTGGTACACGAACATCATGCTCTGCAAGGGTATACAAGGCGTCAACTTCAGCATTTTGCCAAGCTGTTTCTTGTTGGCTCTTACCGTACTTAGAGCCTTTCTCCATTGCTCTAGCACGTCTACTACTGCGGCCTTTTCGACCTTCAGTGTATTGTGACGCTTTTTTAAAGCTACGTTTAGTGGCTTCTTTATAGACTTTCGCACAACGAATTTCATCGCCGCAACGAACGCGGTAAACAGTGGCCTCTTTACCGCTCATTAGTTGATTGAGCACTTCATCAATTAAGCCTTCTTCTACGAGAGGCAATAGTCGCTTTGGAATTTTCATTGCGCTGTTATACATCAGATGCGCTAAGGAAGATAGTAAAACATGATTTGTGACCTTGATACGGGCACTATGCTAAGGTTTTACCTGACGATGACATGAATAAATATTACAGAATTAAGACTCTAAAAGTAGTGCTAATTTAGGTTGTGAATTTTGAACAATTCCACTTAATCGCTTGGCTAAAGTATTATCTTCAAAGGGAAACTTGGTTTTTCGCTAGCTCTGCATGCCCGATCTATTATTTCGTCTCTCTATTAAACGCTTCCAGCTTATCTTCTAGAGCCGTCAATTTTTGATAGATCTTGTCATTTTGTAACAATATTTCTTCGTTTTGTTGTCTAAGTTCTCGGTTTTTAATATTGGTATCGGCAAAGCCAAAAATCTTATTGGCAAAAACAGCACCTACACCACCTAATATGCCGACACCTAAAATGAACATAGTAAAAACAGCAATGCGACCCGCTAAAGTAATTGGATAGACATCACCAAAGCCGATGGTGGTGGACGACATCAACATCAGCCAAAAAGCATCGGCATAATTTTTTACGGGTGAGCCCTCTACGGCGGTTTCTGCGACAAAAGTGACATAACCTAAACTGATATTAATAAAGGCAAATAGGACGAAAGAAAGTATTGCTAATATGCCATAGTTATAATTTTTCACGCCAAACTCATCGACTTTATATAAGTTACTTTTTTCCATGGCGTTTTGCAGAATAATCATCTTGTTCTCTTTGCTATTTATTCAGAATATTTTTGATGATATTACAATCTGCGACGATAGCAAAGTGTTTGCGTGGGGATAATTAATACTATAGATCATAGAGATTGCGCGCTGTGTATCATTCTTTTTCTGCTATTTGGCAAATTTACTATGATGGCATAAACTTAACTGTATATTTCATGTTCTAAGATACGGGGGCACTTATGGGGAGATGTTACAATAATATAGTCATTGATGCGTCAATCGAAGCAGTTTGGCAACAAATAGGCAACTTTCATGATATGTCGTGGGCGGACGGGGTGATTACCTCTTTAGCTAAAGTGGGTCAAGCTAGTGGTACAGAAGTTGGTGCTAAGCGCATTCTAAATGATGCCATTCATGAAACCTTAGTATCACTAGATAGCAGTAATTATACCTTCACCTATTCTATTGATGATGGGCCAGATGCCATTGCTAAGTCAGCGGTAGATAACTATTTAGGTATGGTTAATTTGTCTGAAAGTAGCACGGGTGTGCTGGTTGAATGGAGCTCTAGTTTCACTTCAGATAATGAGAAGGCGGTTACCGAGTTTTGTGACCCCATTTATATGGCATTACTTGGCGCACTGAAAAACAGCTTCAATTAAACCCGGCTTACCTCAGTGTTAAATTCACCTGCACTAGGCAAGCTATTGATATCACTCTTTGCTTAAAATAAGGGCAATGGTTTTTCTATTTTTTAAGAATGCTTAAGATTAACCACCTTCTTTAAAATTGGTCATTAGCCAAGTGCATATTGTTAACTTGCTTTTTTAGCTGTCTTTTTCTGAAAAGTTTTTTTACCGCGCTTAGGCTTAAAAGCAACTTTAGGTAAACCAGAAAAAGATTGTTGGCTGGCACCTTTTACCATCTCATTAACTATATTTGTTAATGGTTGCATAAAACTTAAATAACTGGCGTTCTTTTCACTGATTGCGGTGAGTGTTGCTTCCCATTGTGCCGTCATATCGGGCAGAGTGGCCATTGGTGGTAGAGCATTTATTAAGGCTACGCCAACTTCCGTTGCCGTTATTGCTTTGCCTTGGCGTTGTAAAAACCCGCGCTTAAAGAGTAAATCAATAATGCCGGCGCGGGTAGCATCTGTCCCTAAACCATCAGTTTCTTTCAATACTTTTTTAATGGCCGCGTCATTAACGTAACGGGAAATACCCGTCATGGCTCCAAGCAGTGTTGCATCAGTAAAAGATTGCGGTGGCGATGTGTGTTTCTCTATTAATTCGCCTTGATGGCAATGTAATAGTTGCCCTTTTGTTAAAGGGGGCAATGTTTGTTCTTGATCTTGCCCGTTCTCTAACTTTTGCTGGTTTTTCGTTTTATTACCTTTTGGGAATAAGACCTGCCAGCCCAGTTGTTTTTCTGTTTTTGCTTGGCTTATAAAATTCCCGCCTGCAATTAATAATTCTACTTTGGTTTGCTGATAAATATAGGCAGGATAAAACTGTATTAAATATTGACGCACAATCAGTAGATAGACATTTTTTTCAAAGGTGTTTAAATTGATGTTCTCAGGTGATTTTTCGGTAGGAATAATCGCATGATGTGCCGTTATTTTTTTATCATTCCAAGCTTTACTCACTAAAGACGTATTTGCCTCTTGAGCAGGTTTATTGCATGGCAATGATGAGCTGGCGAGTGTATTAACAATGCCACTCGCTTGCTTTAATTGTTCTTTAGGTAAGTAACGACAATCTGAACGAGGGTAGGTAATCAACTTATGTTTTTCGTATAAAGCTTGGCACACATCCAGTACAAGTTTTGCATTCATAGAAAACTGCTTAGCAGCACTAATCTGTAACTGTGACAAATTAAAGGGCAGAGGGGCGGCTTGCTGTTTTTCATTACTGTCAATATTACTGATAGTCGCTGTTTGGTTCTCAATGCGTTTAACAACATTTTCAGCTAACGCTTTTACCAATACTCGACCTTCTTCATCACAATACGGTTGGCAGTTTTCACTTGGCTGCCATTTTGCAGTAAAAGCGATACCTTCATCTGAATTCAGGGCAATATTTGCCTGCACTTGGAAGAAAGGTTTACTGATAAATTCTGATATTTCTTGCTCACGTCTAACGACTAAACCTAACAAGGGTGTTTGCACACGCCCTACGGACAATACCGAGTTGTATCCGGTTTTTTGCCCTTGCAAAGTATAAGCACGGGTGAGGTTAATACCATAAAGCCAATCAGCGCGAGATCGCGCTAAAGCAGAGATCGATAACGGCATAAAATCGCTATTAGGTTTTAGTGAGGTAAGTGCCCGTTTTACGGCAGGTAAGTTTAAATCGCTGATCAACAGACGTTTAATGTTAGCTTTTTTTGTTTTTGATAATTTAAAGTAATCAATCACTTCATCAACGAGTAATTGACCCTCTCTGTCGGGGTCGCCTGCGTGAATAATTTCATCGGCTTGTTTTATTAATTTTCTTAAGACAGTGAGTTGTGAACGAGTGCGAGCTATCGGCTTTAATTGCCATTGCTGTGGCACTATTGGTAGATTTTCCATGCGCCACTTTTTTAATTCGAGGTCATAATCTTCAGGGTCAGCTTGCGCCAAAATATGTCCGATACACCAACTGACCACATCACCATTAGCGAGTTCGATGTGTGTTTTATGGTTTTTTTTTGGCTTAGGTAATGCAGCAGCAATCGCGCGACCTAAACTCGGTTTTTCGGCAATATAGAGTTTCAAGCCATGTCCAAGTGTTAGTGAGTAACAACAATGGTTTAAGTATAAATCGTTTACTGGTTTTATGTACAGCTTTATTGGTAGGCTTTGTCCAGGTACCGAAAGTATGCCTTATACTGTTACGAATCTACTAGCTATAAGGCTATTAATGTTTACGTTTAAACGTTAGCACTAGAATAGTGCCGATTAAGATAGTCATAGAAGCGATTATTACACGTAATGTGATGGCCTCATTCAGTAATAGGGCACCCGCTAAGGTTACTAAGAGTGGGACACTTAATTGCACAATGGCGGCTTGAGTCGCCTTAAGCTCAGGTAATACACTATACCAAATGATATATCCGATACCCGAAGTGACAATACCTGATAGCAGCGCATAAATAACGCCTATATTTGCTAAGTCGATAGTGTTATTCGTTGATAGGTAAACGATGAGCCATAACAGTATTGCCATGGGGGCCGCTTTTATGAAGTTACCGGCAGTACTAGCTGCTGGGTTATTTGCCCCTCTGCCTTGCAGTGTATAAATACTCCACGCGACCCCTGAAATACACATCAAGAATGCGCCCATAAATGAAGGCGCGCTTATGCCGGGTAGCATCAAAACCACTAGTCCAGCAAGGGCTAAAACAAAACCAATTAATTGTATTACGTTTAGTCGTTCTCCTTCACGATAACCTGCGACTGTCATCGTAATTTGTACTGAACCAAAGAGTAATAAAGCACCTGTACCAGCCGCGATCAACCCATAACCATAGGTAAAACTCACCGCATAAATGAACAAAGCAAAAGCCGCGAACCATGTGCCACCTTGGACTATTTTTTTATCTTTTTTTATTGCTAAAAATAGCCATAAGAAGAGTGCTCCAGAGACAACTCTAAGCATAATAAAGCTGGCTTCATCAATAGCCGTTTCTTCAAGGGCAAATCGGGTGATGAGAGAGTTAGCTGCAAAGGCTGATAGTGATAGGAAGGTGATAAGAATAATGCGAAGCCGAGTCATATTGTGCCTTGTTTTTGTTCTGGAAAACTAAAGTGGGAGGATAAGTGACTCGATTTTACACATCAAGGAAGTGCAGGAGCATATAAGGTATTAACTTGCCATTTTAGCAAGCTAATACCTTACTTGATAAGATTAAACCATATCCTCAAAAGGATTTTGAGTAGGTAGCGCAATACTATTCTTGAATTCAGCGAAGCTTAAACTGTCACTAGTTAACTCAATATTAGCTTCATCGATCAGACCCTCACCAAATTTGTAAATTAAATCGAATTGACCATCATTAGCGTTATCACGATATACCTGCTGGGCTTGTTCTACTTCAACTAATTTTTGTTGATAGGTTTCCATAGCCTCAACACCGTAACGTTTCTCCATCATGGTTAAACTTACTTTTGGAGAAAAAACAGTCGCTGTAGCATTATTACCACCAAAACCTTTAGAATTGATAAATGCAATGTCCATATCAGGGCAGTGCCAATGATCAGTAGCAATATTTAGGTGCTCGTTATGAACATCTTCAGCAACTTCATCAATAGTGGTAATACCTGGCATAATATTATCGCTAAAAATACCTAATGCCATCGCCATTTGGTCACCACTAGCAGGACCTAATGTGTGACCTATATAGGCTTTAGGTGCTGCAACTGGCCAATTTTCGATGTTAAAGCATTCTGCAACTTTATGATAAATCAATGATTCAGTAACGCGGTTTTGTGGTGTACTTGAACCGTGCGCCAAAATAAAACTGCGATCTTGTAGCGCTTCTTTACCTAACACTTGCTCAGCTAAGGCAACCGATTTAGCCATAGTAATATAGTTACCAGGGCCTGGTGCGGTAATCGATTTTTTGTAACCGTCAGCATTAATGAAAACGTCGGCAACAGAGCCGAGTACTTTTGCGCCCATCTCTAATGCCAGCGCATCATCCATCAATACAACAAATTGTGCGCCTTCACCCATAGTAAAACCACAGTTCTGACCAAATGGACGGCTAGTTCGACGATGATCAGCAGTATCAGTACCATCAAGTTTTTTCAGCCCTTCTTCATTGGCTAATGCGCTCATGTTGCCAAAACCTTCAATCATTTCTGGTGTAATAGGCGCTTCACTACTACCAACAATAGCGACACGAGTACGACCAGCGGCCATGTCATGTGTTGCTGCTCGTAAGTTATATAAAAATGTTGCACACGCACCAGAGCTAGTAAACGTCGTACCGACATTGCCAGTAACATAAGCATTAATAAAATCGGTAGACATGGTATTAAGGCCTAGCGCTAATTGTTTGGTGCTGACACGAGAACCGGTTAAACGGCTCTTAACTAAGCCACCAAAGCCTTCATCATGCATTTGTCCTGCTATTGACGCTGAGTAGGTACCGACTTCATCCGGACTAATTTTATCTAGAATAGCATCCCATTCTAGACCAGTAGAGCGAATAGCATCTGTCGCTGCAAAGATTGTTACTTGTAAACCGCGTGGATGGTTTCGACTCTTGTAAAGTTCAGTAGGATCGAATCCTGTAGGAAATTGACCTGCAGCTTTAATAGGATTATCACGATATGAATCGTGGGTAATTGTTAGTTGCTCAGGAATTTCGACAGAAACTCTACCTTTGCCTAAGTCAGTTACTAACCATGAATTTGGGACTGGTACAGGTAACTCTTTAGCACGTAATTCAAATGCTATAGGTTTATCGGTAGCGCTGACATTCATTTTTTGATGCCAGTGAGTTGCATCAGGATCAAAATGATTTTTTTCAATTTTACGAATTAAAGTGCCGGCAAGAATTTGTTGGCCAAATTTACTTTCTATCTCTTCAGCTAAAACAAGGTTACCGTCGTTATCAACTAAAGTGTCACCTTTTTTTGTGACAATTTTCATTAAGCTTGCTAAACCAACAAATGTTTCTTGGCGTGCTTGAGCAGTTAATTTGTCGATTACTATACGTCGGAAGCCTTGATGAAAAGAAGTACGGCCTGAAGCATTAATACCGCCCATGCCAATAATTAAAGGTAAACGTGTCATGTAATAATCCACTTAAAGAATTTGAATAAATGCAAAATAGTAGTATTGCGTTTGATGTTATCTATTCTAATGACTCTTCAGAATAATAATAAGCCAAAATGGCCTAATGACATGTTATAATGGCCAAAAATAGCACATAAAAAAGAAATTATGCCTAATAAGCGCGTAAAGACAGATGAATTGACGGTGAATTTACTTATTTATCCGCATGTTTTAGCCACGGGGCTCACTTTACCTGTTGAGATGTTACTCGCTGGTGAAGCCTTTGCTAGGCGTTATGACAAATCGGTATTAACACTTAACACGCAATTTTTAAGTGAATCGGTAGCTAAAATTAAATCGCGTGCAGGTATTACTATGATTGCAGATATAACGCTTGATAGTGAGTTAGTGGCTAGGACAGTCCCGCCTGATATTATTATTGTGCCGAGTTTATGGCGAAATCCTCGTCCTGTACTAAAAAGCCATCAAAAATTAGTTGCTTGGTTAAAAAAGTGTTGGCAACAAGGAAGTACGCTAATTGGTGTTGGCACTGGCGTGTGTTTTTTGGCGGAGTCAGGTTTGTTAGATAATCACTCAGCAACCACTCACTGGCATTATGTTGACCAGTTTAAGCGAGATTATCCGCAAGTTGATTTAAAGCCTGATTTTTTTATTACGCAATCTGAACGCATTTATTGTGCTGCTAGTCTAAACGCACTGGCTGATATTATTGTCCATCTAATCGCTCAACACTATGGCAAAGAAGCGGCACAAAATGTTGAACGAAATTTCTCTCACGAAATACGTAAACCTTATGAGGAACAACGTTATTTAGAAGGATCGGGTGATAGGCATGCGGATGAACTGATTGCTGAAATTCAATTTTGGTTACGCACCAATTTAAATACTGAATTTACCCTGACAGAGATTGCTAAGCAATTTGGTATGAGTCAGCGATCATTTACTCGTCGTTTCAAAGCGGCAACGGGTGTACGTGCGACACAATACTGGCAGCAATTAAGAATTGAGACCGCAAAAGAATTATTGGCATCAAGTAATTTAACGATACAAGAAATAGCCGATCAGGTTGGCTATCAAGACCAAGGTCATTTAACGCGCCTATTTAAGAAAGATTTACATCTAACTCCCAAAGATTACCGAGCCATGGTAAGAAAAAAACTGTTCAGTTAAAGAGAATACGAATATCAAAAGGTAAATTATAATATCGGCGTTTCATCATTTAGCTCATTGAATGATAGGTCACTTTATTCTTTCCATGTGACTTGGCTTCATAGAGTAAATTATCGACTCGCTTAGCAATTGAATTTGGGCTATCACCCATAGTTACTTCACAAATCCCTAAACTGATGGTGATATTAATCTCTGAAAGTAGTGCAGTAGAAGCGACAATGTGCCTTAATTTTTCGGCTAACTTAATTGCATCAACCTTGGTTTTTGACTCTGATAGAATGACAAACTCCTCACCGCCGATTCTAAAAAGATGATCAGTTTCTCTAATATTACTTTCGAGCAGCGCACCAAAATTTCGTAATACAGTATCACCAACGTCATGACCAAAATTATCATTAATATCTTTAAAATCATCAATGTCTATACTGATAATTGAAAAGGAGGTTTGATAACGCTCATAAACTGCGAGTAGAGATTTAATTTTAAGGTTATAGGCTTTTCTATTTTTTACCCGTGTAAGTTCATCTAGCAATGTTTGCTCTTGTAATTTTTGATTGGCTTTTTCTAATGAGGTGATATCTCGACTAATACCTAAGATTCCAGTGTTGGTACCGTCATAAACAAAGGGTATTTTTTTAGTTAACAAGTAAACCCTTTTGTTATTCGGATAGGTAACCCATTCTTCATTAGATCTGACATTGCCTTCAGCGAGCATAAGCTTATCGTGTTTTCTGAATTGACTAGCTAAATTATCATCAAATAATTCAAAATCGTCTTTGCCTATAAGTTCTTCAGTCTTTTTACCGATAAAGTTGAGGAAGGCAGCATTACAGCCAATATATTTGAAGTGTTTATCTTTATAAAAAATTAGATCATCAATTAGGTCAATGACGGAGCTTAGCTGTGGTGAATTTTCTATTCGCTTCATAGAGCTCTCCTTGAACTAACTCGTTCACTTAGTGTTAGAAGAACAACAAGCAAAGGGAGCAGAGTTTTACCTACTTAATATAGCCATAAAGTCACGCTTAAAGCAAAACGAATAGCTAATAGCATTCGAGCTAATGCAGCGCTAAGTTGGTCAATAAATTAATCCGTTTGGTATAATACTTGTCACAAGCTATCAGCTACGGCAAAATAACGGTACTAACATTATTATTTGAGAAATACATGAGCGAAAAACTATCAACTGCACTCTCTATAGCCGAGAAACAAATTAGCCAAATGCTGGTCATGCAAGATGCGATGAACAGTCGTGTTAGTGATACATGGCGTGAGAATGGCTATGAATGGTATCGTGCCATTTGGGTAGAATGTGCTGAGATGTTAGATCATCATGGTTGGAAGTGGTGGAAACACCAAGAAATTGACATCGCTCAAGTGCAATTAGAATTGGTTGATATTTTTCACTTTGGTTTAAGTCTACGGTTAATGTCTGGTGATAATGCTGAATTAATTGCTAGTGAACTTTCAAAAGAATTACACCAAGGTACTGCAGAAAGTGATTTTAAAATAGCGCTGGAAAACTTAGCTTCGGCTGCTGTTACCAATAAAGCTTTTGATGCTAAGGCTTTAGCTGATTGTATGTCGTTAATGAATATGGATTTAGATGAATTATTCAGACAATATGTTGGCAAAAACACACTGAACTTTTTCCGCCAAGACCATGGTTATAAAGAAGGTAGTTACATTAAAGAATGGCACGGCGAAGAAGATAATGAAGTATTAGCGAAACTAGTAACTACATTAGATACAGGTGCAGAAGATTTTCAACAGCAACTATACAAAGCGTTAGAAGAAAAATACCCTGCCTAAATTAATATTATTATATAGATGCAGTATTTGACGCTGCATCTATTTCTTAAATAAGTAACCTGAACTCTGGATAAGCAGCACTTGCTCAACATCCCTCTTCATCTAATTATCAGCGTTAAAACGTCGATAAATAGCCAGCTATTCATAAACGTTTTGCCTTGATA
>CAJXRC010000123.1 GCA_913058405.1 uncultured Colwellia sp.
TCTACACTATCCTCTTCGTCGGCAGCGTCAGATGTGTATAAGAGACAGGGTAAAGGAAATCCGAATGCAAGTCTAACTGTTTTCAGACACTTTGATAGTGCTTCAGTATTACAAGGTTTTGTCGGTCCTACCCCAAAAACAGCTTGGTTAATTAGTTATCCATTATTAGAGCGAATTCATTATTTATTAGTCGCTGGTTTCGATGTTTATGGCAGTGTTAGTCACCAATTGAAAACACGTTTATACATGGACTTTTTACGGATGGAAGCTGAAAGTAATTTCATTAGTTTCTTACCAAAAGATGAGCGTAAAGCAATACATGAGTATTGGTACCGTGATACTAGTGACGATATTAAAGACTATATTTTCTCTGATGATTTTGATCAGTTACCGGAAACAGGTATTAACTATCAAAGCAGTAATCATCAAGAAGAACTGTTTCAATTAGTTGCTCAGCACACGAGAAATAGCAATGTGAGCCAATTTAACCTTTCTTCATTAGCGCAAAACAGTGCAGATAAAATCATAACGAATTTAAGTCAGTTGCCTAATGAGAGCGTTGCTCTGTTACCACAAGTCAGCTATGTCATGGTATCTAATGGCGATAAAAACCAAGTCTATAGTTTAATTAATAATTCCGCACACAGTAATGTTGCCCATTTATTTTCTGAAGCGGATCGTCGTCTACCTGCAGAAGATGATTTAGCCATTTTACGCGGTGTCGTAGGCACTTACCCCAACGCCTTTTTTAAAGTAGAACAAGCTCAACTCAGTGAGTTTGTCAGTCGCTTAAACGCAATAAAAACTGAACAAGATTACCGTAAACTGAAAGACCAGTTTGCCATTCGCCGAACAAACCCAAAATTCTGGGTTTTTGCAGATGAATTACACGCTTGGTATAAAAATAATCAACCTAAATCAGCCGGCTTACTTGATTTTAATCGCTTGGAAAATCGTTAGATTCTTAACTGAATAGCGATTGGTAATACCCTGTAACAAAATACTGCCGCTTGCCTCGATACTCAATGAGGCAAGCCGTAGTCTTGCTAAACCCTCTTCTGCTACACTGCTATACGATTTGTAAAATAAATGTAAACCATTAGTACGATTCTACATGAATTCACTAACATAATAGTCACTTCAACAAGCGAGACTCAAATGAAGAAACAAAGCCTTTTCTTGACCAGTATCTTGGTCACTAGCGTATTAGCCGGTTGTACTGGTAACAGTGTTGAGCAAACATCAGATACTGTTACTGCGGCACAAAAACAGACTCAAAAAATTAGTTATCCTGTGACACAAAAAGGTGACGTGGTTGATACATTTTTTGGTACTGATGTTGCAGACCCATACCGTTGGTTAGAAGATGATCGCAGTGAAGAAACAGGCGCTTGGGTTAAGGCAGAAAATAAAGTGACATTCGATTACTTGTCACAGATACCGTACCGTGGACAACTTAAGTCTCGTTTAGCTGAATTATGGAACTACGAAAAAATAGGTGCTCCTTTTAAAGAGGGTGATTATTCTTACTTTTACAAAAATGATGGTCTACAAAACCAATATGTTGTTTATCGTCAAAAAGAAGACGGCACTGCTGAAGTCTTTTTAGATCCAAACACCTTTAGCGAAGATGGCACTACATCAATGGGACAGTTAAGCTTCTCAAAAGATGGTTCAATTGCCGCTTATGCTATTTCTGAAGGTGGTAGTGATTGGCGTAAAATCATCATCATTGATGTAGAAACAAAGAAAGTATTAGAGACACCGCTAGTAGATGTTAAATTCTCAGGTATTTCCTGGTTTAAAAATGAAGGGTTTTACTACTCAAGTTATGACAAACCTGAAGGCAGTGAGTTATCTGCAAAGACTGATCAGCATAAACTTTATTACCACGTATTAGGTCAGCCGCAAAAAGACGATAAAATTATTTTTGGTAATACTGCCGAGCAAAAACGTCGTTATGTAGGCGGCGATGTTACTAAAGATAACCGCTTTTTACTTATTTCAGGCGCTATTTCAACATCAGGTAATGATCTTTATTTAAAAGATTTAACTAAGCCTGATAGTCCACTGGTAACCATTACCGATAACTTTGATGCTGACACCTACGTCATTGAAAATGAAGGTGATAAATTATTTTTAGTCACTAACTTAGATGCGCCAAATAAGAAAATTATCACCGTAGATGCCAAAGCTCCCGCCAGTAAAAACTGGACCGACTTTATTGCTGAAACCAAGTATGTATTAAGTGCTTCAACTGGTGGTGGCTTTTTCTTTACTGAGTATATGGTTGATGCCATTTCTAAAGTGTATCAATACGATTATCAAGGCAAAAAAATACGTGAAATCAACTTACCAGGTGTTGGTAGTGCTTCAGCCTTAGAAGGCGATAAAGATGAAAGTACTTTATATTACTCATTCAGCAACTACAAAACACCAGGCACCATCTATAGCTACAACATAGATGAAGGTAATAGTGATGTTTACCGTAAGTCTGGCGCTAAGTTTGATAGCGATGCTTATGAATCAAAACAGGTTTTTTACCCATCAAAAGATGGCACAAAAGTACCTATGATCATTACCTATAAGAAAGGTATTGAATTAAATGGTAAAAATCCTACTATTTTATACGGTTACGGCGGCTTCAATATTAGCTTAACACCAAGGTTCAGTGTTTCTCGTGCGGTATGGTTAGAGCAAGGCGGTATTTATGCTGTTGCTAACTTACGTGGTGGCGGTGAATACGGTAAAAAATGGCACAAAGCAGGCACTCAATTAGAAAAACAAAATGTTTTTGATGACTTTATTGCTGCTGGTGAATACTTAATTAAGCAAGATTATACCTCGAGTGATTACTTAGCGATTAACGGTGGTTCTAATGGTGGTTTATTAGTCGGTGCTGTTATGACTCAACGTCCTGACCTTATGCAAGTTGCCTTACCTGCTGTTGGTGTATTAGATATGCTTAGATATCATACCTTTACTGCTGGTGCAGGCTGGGCTTACGATTACGGTACGGCTGAGCAAAGTAAAGAAATGTTCAATTACTTAAAAGGCTATTCACCCGTTCACAATGTTAAAGCCGGTGTGAGCTATCCTGCAACTATGGTTACTACCGGTGATCATGATGACCGTGTTGTGCCAGCACATTCATTTAAGTTTGCTGCTGAGTTACAAGCTAAACAGGCAGGTAACGCGCCAACGCTCATTCGTATTGAAACCAATGCAGGTCACGGCGCAGGTACTCCTGTTTCAAAGACTATTGAACAGTACGCTGACATCTATGCTTTTACCTTGTTCAATATGGGTTTTACTGCATTACCAAAGTAATACTATTCCATATAAATAACGAAATAACTCGCTAGTTATTTTGGATGTTATTGGAAAAAGCTGATCTCGATCAAGTACTTGAGTAAATTACTCAGGTACTATTTCAACAAGTTCTAATGAATTCTATTTAAATTTTTTAACTATCTGGAGTAATTTATGGGTTGTTGTGGTGGTTGTGGTGGCGAAGGTCACGATGAGAAAAAAGAGCAAGAACAAGCTCAGGATAAATCAACTGAACAAACTGAAGCTGCTGAAAAAGAGTAATTGATACCAAATGGATTAATTACTCTCTATCAACTGTAGTTTGTAGAAATGCCGGTCAACTATCCTAGTTAGTTAACCGGCATTTTTTTATACAAATATTTATTAACTTGTAAAACCAAAAAACTAATTATCCATGCTCTTTGATTAACGCGAGAAAAGGTTGCCCATAACGAGATAACTTCACATCTCCGATACCACTAATACTCAGCATTTCACGCGATGTTTTCGGCTTTATACGTGCCAGTTCAGATAAGGTGGCATCGTTAAAGACAATAAAAGGCGCAATATCTTCGCCATCAGCAATACCTTTTCGTAGTTCGCGTAATTTTGAAAATAACACACGGTCATAGCTTTTTTGTGGGCTTTTCTCTTGCCAGTAGCTGGCTTTTTGCAGACGAGGACTGGCTAACATCAAAGGTTCTTGCGCTTTTAATACTACGCCTGAAGCCTGTGTTAAACATAAAATAGATTGTTGTTCGATATCTTGCTGTAAATAACCTAAATGTATGAGCTGGCCAATAATTGAGAACCAGTAACCTACCGTTTTTCCTTTACCTATACCAAATGTAGACACTTTATCATGGGCTAATTGTTTAACCTTGTCAGTGAGTTCACCGCGCAGTACGGCAATAACATGATTAATATCACCTTGTTGTTCGATACGGTATACGCATGACAATACTTTTTGTGCTTCTACAGTGCCATCAAACTGACTTGGTGGATCTAAGCAAATGTCACAATTTCCACAGCCTTTTTCGGTATATTCGGCAAAGTAATTTAATACAACTTGCCTGCGACAGGTTTGTGCATCAATAAAGGCATCCATGGCAGCAAAACGTTGCATTTCAACATTCACTCGCTGTGGGTTATCACCTTCACTAATGCGTTTCTTAATACGCGCGACATCTTTCTCGTCAACCAAAAATAGGGCTTCTGCATTTAAGCCATCTCGACCCGCGCGGCCAATTTCCTGGTAGTAAGACTCTAAAGTACGGGGTGGCTCAAAATGTATAACATAACGCACATTGGGTTTATTAATACCTAAACCAAAAGCAACGGTGGCGACCACTATTTGAATATTATCTTTAGTAAAATCTTCTTGGACTATTGAACGAATTTCATTTTCTAATCCTGCGTGATAAGCAGCACAATTAATGCCGCTAGCCGCTAAATACTTAGCTAGCTTTTCCACTTGCCAACGGCTATTACAATAAATAATGCCGCTATCTTCACCCTTTTTTCTGATGTAGCCCAATAACTGCTTTTCGCCATTATATTTTGGCGCCAAGGTAAAACGAATATTAGGTCTATCAAAACTATCAAGGTGGATATATGGGTTTGGTAGCGCAAGTTGATTTAAAATATCTTTACGCGTTGTCACATCGGCCGTTGCCGTTAACGCCATAACAGGTACGGTAGGAAAATTTTTCTTTAAGCATTGTAGCTTGGTATATGCGGGCCTGAAATCGTGACCCCATTGGGAAATACAGTGCGCTTCATCAATAGCAAACAAGCTTAGCTGTAGTTGGCTCAGACTCTGTAAAAAATAATAATTAGTTAACCGCTCAGGCGCAACATAAAGCAGTTTAATTTCACCACGCCCTAAGCGCGAAAAAATATCACTTATTTCGCTTTGCTCAAGACTTGAATTAATAAAAGCGGCTGAAATACCTTGCCTAGTTAAGCCATCGACTTGGTCTTTCATTAAGGCAATCAATGGAGATACCACAATGGTTACACCGGGTAACAACACCGCAGGCAACTGATAACATAATGATTTACCACCACCAGTAGGCATTAAAACTAATGAGTCCTGCCCTTGCAACAAACTATTAATAATTTTAGCTTGTCCTTCACGAAAACTTTCATAGCCAAAATGATGTTTTAAGGTATCTAGTAGTAAATCACTATTTTCTTTACTAATATCTGTACTGGCTTCTACTGTGGCTAAGGAGGAATTCAAGAAGTTGTCGACTAATTTTCTTATGGGTAATGCCGCTATTTTAACTCAGCGAAGCCGTGAAAACCTAGTACAGAAAATTTTTTTTATAACCTGAGCAAAATCATTATGTTATTTAGAGATAAATAGATTAGTACTGACATGTTTACGCGGTGAAAAATCATCACTTAGCTTAAAATACTTGAACGTCTTAATGACGTGTTATCATCCTCGCTCTTTTCATAGCTTATAAATTTGAACAAATAATCATGAGTGCATCTGCCACCGACCAACTTGAAGAAAACAGCAGCCGCAATGGTGCGCTAAGTGCACTAAGTGCCTATCTCTTATGGGGTTTTGCACCAATATACTTTAAATTACTCACCGACATTGAACCGGGTGAGATCTTGATGCATCGTATAATTTGGTCAACAGTATTTTTACTGGTGATGATTATTATCATGAAAAAATGGTCGCCACTAATTGCCATTTGCCGACAACCCAAAGTATTACTGCAGTTATCATTATCAGCGAGCTTTCTTGGGGTCAATTGGTTTCTCTTTATTTGGGCGGTAAACAACAACCATTTGCTTGATGCTAGTTTGGGTTATTACATTAACCCTTTGTTTAACGTTATTCTGGGTATGATATTTTTCAATGAACGCTTACGTCGAAACCAATTGATAGCGGTTTGCTTAGCGCTTGTGGGTGTATTGATACAACTCATTGCTCTGGGCACGCTACCAATGATTTCATTAGTCTTAGCCAGTACCTTTGCCATCTATGGTCTATTGAGAAAGAAACTCCCCATTAACTCCTTTATTGGACTGTTAATTGAATCATTGATGATGTTACCCATTGCTCTTATTTATTGGTATTTCTTTGTTGAAAGTAACACAAGTAATATGGCAATAAATACCACTAGCTTAAACGTTACTTTGATCATGGCAGGTATAGTGACAACCGCGCCACTGCTATTTTTCACTGCTGCGGCAAAACGATTAACCTTATCCACACTAGGTTTTTTTCAGTACTTAGGGCCAAGTATTATGTTTTTATTAGCGACATTTTATTATCAAGAAACCATGAAAAGTGCTGAATTAATCACCTTTGTCTTCATTTGGGCGGCACTAGTACTTTATAGCTTAGACTCATTTAAGAAGCGTACTTAAGCAGAGGTTTATAAGCTTGCAAAAAAAATAGCGCTTAAATAAGCGCTATTTTTTTATTCAGTATCTTAAGACTTTCTAATCTTCTAGATCTGCACCAAAAACGACTATCTGGTTGCGACCGTTTTCTTTGGCTGCGTATAACGCATTGTCAGCTTCATTCATTTGCTTAGGAAATTCATCTAGGCTATCAAAAACCACGCCTAAACTTAACGTTATTGATATTGTTGTCTCGCCTGCAGGAATAGAAGACACCGAAATTTCTCGTCTAAAATCATCTAACTTATTATACAAATTATCCGCATCTAAGCCATGTAACAGTACTGCAAACTCTTCTCCACCTAAACGTGCGGTAAGTCCTGAGCCAAAATGTTTACGCATATAAAGTGCAATAATTTTTAGAACTTGATCACCAATATCATGACCATAGGTATCGTTTACTTTCTTAAAGAAATCAATATCTATCATAGCTAAACAATAAGGTACTTTTTTATTGATGTATTCTTTAATGCGCGCCTCGGCACTACGGAAAAATGCACGACGGTTAGCGAGATCAGTTAAATAGTCGGTATTAGCCGCATGCTGAATTTTAGCAATGTTATTCAAGCTTTCGATATTTTGTGTAATACGACAATAGAATTCTTCAGGACAAAAAGGTTTACGTAAAAAATCATCCGCACCATTTTTTATAAAACGTGCTGAATGAATACCATTACTTGCACCTGAAATACCTATCACGGCTAATTGTTCACGTGTATAAATACGTCGAATTTCATTGGTTAACTCAATACCGTCCATTGCCGGCATTTCTAAATCCGTGATGACCATTTTAATATTTTTATGTTGGCCAAGTTTTTCTAATGCTTGCACACCATTATTAGCAGTAATGACATTAAAATTACGACGCTTTAATAGTTCTACTATATGATTTCGCGCAGAAGATGAGTCATCAACGACTAAAATAGTATTTTGATTATTGGTTTGCTGCCAATGCAAAACCCGCTTTAAATAGAGGAATGCTTGGCTATTCTCTTTTGGAATATAATCAATGACCGGTTGTGACAGTATTTTCTGCCGAGTCTCATCATCCATTTTTCCTGTCATAACAATGCTAGGAATGCCATGAGATAGGACACAAGCTATCGCCTCACCATCTAGCGCATCAGGTAGTGCGTAATCAATAGTCGCAGCAAAAAAATCAGTATCTGTTGATAAGATATTTTCTACTTGCGCTAAATCAGTAGCAATGACCACATCAAACTTTAATGAGCGCGCTATCTGCTTGATAACGGTCGCTATTGGTTTACTGTCTTCTACTATTAATAATCTTTGAGACATTTCACTACCTTCTGATTTTAAATAAACTACTTTTTGGTTGGTAGCGTTAATACTCAACAAGTCTCCTAATAAACAAGTACTAGGTCAAGCTAATAAACAGTTATACCGCTTGTAAATTGGCGTATTCAACCACGAGCCACTTGCTACCAACATCGGCAAAATTCACCTGAATACGTGATTGAGCACCACTACCTTCGTAGTTCAGTACCACACCTTCACCAAACTTAGCATGTTTAACCTGCTGTCCCAACTTAAAACCTGTATTTTCAAAGGTTTCAAGTGTAAAGGTATTTGAAAACTTTCCGACTTTACTGGGACGTTTTACTTGAGATTGCATGCGAATTTCTTCGATGCAGTCTTCAGGTAATTCTCGTAAAAATCGGCTCGCTTTATGAAATTTTTCTTGTCCGTATAAACGACGACTTTCAGCGTGACATAAATAGAGTTTGCTCATTGCTCTGGTCATGCCGACATAACACAAGCGACGTTCTTCTTCTAAGCGGCCAATTTCTTCAACCGACTGTTGTGAAGGGAACATACCTTCTTCTAGACCGGCAATAAAGACTAAAGGAAACTCTAACCCTTTGGCTGAATGCATTGTCATTAACTGTACTGCAGCTTCAAACTCATCTGCTTGAGATTCACCTGACTCTAATGCCGCATGGGTTAAAAATGCCGTTAATGGGGTTTGCTCTTCGACTAATTCAGGATCGCTTTCAAAAGTTTGACATGCCGTGACTAGCTCATTTAAGTTCTCAATACGCTGAGCAGCACGTTCACCTTTTTCCGCTTGATACATGGCCTTCAAACCACTGTGGCTGATAATAAAGTTCGCCTGCTGATCTAAATCTAAGTTGGCGGTATCATCTTCCAATTGTTCAATAAGTTGAATAAAGGCTGTGATCGTTTTAGCACCTCGGCCCTTCAATTGCTCTGCTTGTATCATTTGCTGGCAAGCTTGCCACATTGTTACTTCCGAACCCCGTGCTGCGTCTCTCACTAATGATAACGTTTGATTACCAATGCCACGTGTTGGCGTATTGATAACACGCTCAAAGGCCGCATCATCATCACGATTATTAATAAGACGCATGTAAGCCAGTGCATCTTTTATTTCTTGTCGTTCGAAGAATCGTTGACCACCGTAAATTCGATAAGGTAATTGCCCCTGTAATAATGCTTCTTCGAGTAAACGTGATTGTGCATTTGAGCGGTACAATATGGCGACTTCATCGAGTTTACCGCCATCATCACGCCATTGTTTGATGCGACCAGCGATAAAGCGTGCTTCATCGATTTCATTAAAAGCAGTATAAATGGATATTTTCTCGCCTGCTTCTCCATCCGTCCACAGCTCTTTACCCATGCGATTAGTGTTATTGCAAATTAATTGGTTAGCTGATTTCAAAATGTTAGCGGTTGAACGGTAATTTTGCTCAAGACGGATAGTTTTAGCATCATCATATTCTTGTAAAAAACGTTCAATATTCTCAATTTTCGCGCCACGCCAGCCATAGATTGATTGGTCGTCATCGCCAACAATCATCACCTTACTGCGGGCTTTGCCCAGCATAGTAAGCCAAGCATACTGAATAGCGTTGGTATCTTGAAATTCATCTACGAGAATATGACCAAAACGTTGCTGATAGTGATCTAATAATGCTGGGTTTTTCAGCCATAATTCATGGGCACGAAGTAACAGCTCGGCAAAATCAACTAAACCGGCTCTGTCACAGGTTTCTTGGTAGGCTTTATATACTTTAACAAACAATTCTTCAGTCGGGTCGAACTGAGCATCAATATGTTGAGGGCGTAAACCTTCATCTTTTTTACCATTGATGTACCAAACAAATTGTTTAGGAGGCCACTTTTTCTCATCAAGTTCTAGCGACCTAACGATTCGTTTGATTAGACGCAATTGATCATCGCTATCTAATACTTGAAAGCTTTGCGGTAAATTAGCTTCTTGAAAATGCATGCGTAATAAACGATGCGCCAAGCCGTGAAAAGTACCTATCCACATACCATGGGTATTACCGTTCGTCACCTGTTCTACACGAGCGCGCATCTCTGCAGCTGCTTTATTGGTAAAGGTTACCGCCAAAATACTATGTGAGGAGATCCCCTCAACTTGCATTAACCAAGCGATACGTTGCACTAATACTCGAGTTTTACCACTGCCAGCGCCAGCCAAAATAAGCATATTTTGCTTTGGGGCTGCAACAACATCACGCTGTTTATCATTAAGAGAGTCGAGTAATTCTGAAACGTCCATAGGAGTAACCTTTATTTAGGTGGCGAAATTGAGGTGGTGTAATTTATTGAAGTAGCTAGCAGTACATAAAAAGAAAAAGTATATCACCATTTAAGAGCAGGCGTAAATTTTACTGTTTATTATTACAGTGCCCACTCAATTTGGTAACCTATCTAATGCTTAAGCTTTTCGAATAAGTTGTGACAGGTCGCTCACTAGGTTTAATTCAATATGAGGGATTTGCTGTAAGCTTTTACCCACACCATATTGCGGTAGCCAAGCAGTTTGGCAACCAGCATTTAATGCGCCATGAATATCGGCAAAACCACAATCACCAACATGTAATAACTGCTCAGGTAAAATATCGAGTTGTTGACAAACTAAGGAAAACATATCTGTTTCTGGTTTTTGTCTTAGCAAATGCTCACTTCCATCATGTCGACCGCCTATTTGATAACCGGCATGATAAATATGTTGAAAATAATGATCAATGCCCAAGGCTCTGGTATCTACATTACCATTGCTGATTGATACCAACGGGAACGCTTTGCTTAAGCTTGCTAAGAGTGCATGACTCGCTTTGGGTACGGTAAAATCACTTCGTAAATTAATAAAATAATCTAAGCCCGCTTGGGCTTCGGTTCTCGCCTCTTCTTCAGAGAGGTTATACGCTAACAAACCTAATCGATAACTTTCGAAGCGCAGTCTTACTACATCATGAGAAATATTCGCTTGGGCTTTTATCGCTTGATGTCGATATGGTGCCCAAAAACGTCGGTCAAAGACTTGCTTGGGCTCAACTAGTAGCTCAGGTACCCAAATGGCAAATTTTTCAGTAAAGTAATCCGCCATTTGCTGTTCAACCGACTGCATTATTGGTCGGTTATTGTATAAGGTGTCATCTAAATCAAAACTGATGGCTTTAATCGTAGTTAAACGTCGGTAAAATTGCATAGTCTCACATAATCCTTAGATTTCTTACAGCGCTAAGTGTTGCGGTATTCATTGGCTTAATCTTTCTACTTTAAATAGATTAACTCTCAAACAACTTGTATAGATAACTGCTGGTGCAATAACTTAGCAACCAGGCGTTTGAATTGATTAAGTAACAAAGTGTCCATACGTGGGTCAAAGTGATGAGCATCTTCGCTACCAATAGCTAAAAACCCAACGGCTTGTTCATCATGAACTAGTTTAATCAATACTACTGATCCAGAGCATGGTTTAGCAAAAATGAGAGTTTGTTCACTTTCTTGCAAGCGACCAAAGTAATACTCGTCGTTAGTTAAGCGATTTTGCATAACACCCGTACAATCATTGATCGACAAACTATGGTGTGCAACTTCAATGTTATTTCCAGGAACTAACCACAATTTAAACGAAGATAAGGATAACAGTTCCGTTGTTGCTTGGTGCAAGCAATCGAGCAATTCTTCAGCTGATTGGCAATCGAGTAAGCGTAAATACAAATCACTATAAAGCACAAATAACTGCTCATTGTGATTAGCTACCGACATTAACTGCGTGATTTCATCTTCTAGAGCATATACTTTTTGGCGGAGTTGCTGTTGCTGACGTTCTACTAAAGAAACCGTACCACGTTGCTCATCATTGAGCCGTAAGTCAGTCATTAAGGCGTTGTTACGATTAAAAAATTCAGGATTGTCTTGTAAGTAACTTACCACTAACTCATCTGTTAATGGGATATCGTCACTATTGATAGCTTGTTGTATATCATTCATCTTGCTAGGTTCTTCTTTCATGGTATGTGGGCACTAATAGAAATAGGAAAAGTAGCCGCTTAGGCTTAAATAGATATTTGACCATCAAATACATGTGTTGCAGGTCCAGACATTTTTACTGGATGACCCGGTCCTTGCCAAAATATTCGTAATTTTCCACCTGGCAGTTCTACAGTGACTTGTTTCGCTAGTTTTTTCTGCATATAACCAATAACTACGGCTGCACAGGCACCACTGCCACAGGCTAGGGTTTCTGCCGCGCCACGTTCGTACACTCTTAATTTAATGTAATTAGGGCTAACAATTTCCATAAAACCGACATTAGCATCTTCAGGGAAACGTTCATGTATCGATAACTCTTGTCCGAGCGTTTCAACATTAGCTTCAGCAACACTGTCTACGGTTACAACACAATGAGGATTACCCATTGATACAGCACCACATAACACAGTTTCGCTTTCACTTCGCAGAATATAGGTACCTTCAGTTTTTTGTGCGGTAAAAGGAATTTTTTTCGGTTCAAATTGTGGCACTGGCATAGTGACTGAAATATTACCATCACGCTCTATGTGCAAGTTCATTTTACCTGTGCTGGTAGAAACTTTTATTTTATGTTTATTACATAAACCTTTCATACGAACGAACTTTGCGAAACAGCGAGCACCATTTCCGCACTGTCCTACTTCACTACCGTCTGCATTATAAATACGGTAATGAAAGTCTAAGTCTGGATCATAGGGTGGTTCAACAACTAATAACTGGTCAAAACCTACACCAAAATTTCTGTTGGCAAACTTAGCGATTTGCTCGGGCGATAAAAAAACATTTTGCGTGACATTATCAAGCACTAAAAAGTCATTACCTAAACCATGCATTTTAGAAAAATTGACTAACATTATTGTTGCTCTTTAACTTGAACTGTTGACTGGCCTACAGCTTGTTCTGTTTGCTCTATTGGCTGTTGAACAGCTTGATTCTTTTGTGCTTCATCAAGCGTAGTCACGGATTGTGATTCTACACTTACACTTTGTTCTTTGCTTTCATCACTTTTCGTTACCGCCTCAGCATTTGGAGTAACAGCTTGTTCAGGTGTTTGGTACAACTTCCCTTTAATGCCACAAGCAGATAAAAAAGTGGCGGCAACAAAGGCCAGTAAAATTGATTTAAGCTTTAATTTTTGCTGTAGCTTTTGATGTAAGTAATGAAGTCTATTGGTACGCATGATGGTTTTTTGCCATGAAAGTCGTTTAAATCAAGCTTTTTAGCCTAACTTAACCGCTCTGTATCTATATTTATTTTGTCTGATTGCTATTATACTCACATGCTTATCAACAATTATACTCACTTAGACAAATAATGTATTTAAAGGATAAGCAATGAACGATAGCCAATACAACTTGATCGCCGAAGCACTTCTTCTCGCTATAGAAGAGGCGATTGAAGACTCTGGTGTCGACATAGATTACGAAGGAGTTGGCGGGTTATTAACGCTGACTTTTAAAAATAGCAGCAAAGTGATAATAAACAAGCAAGCACCCTTGCATGAAATATGGGTAGCAACAAAATTCAACGGTCATCATTTTGTCTTTAATAATGATATTTGGACAGATAAACGCAGTGGTGAAGAATTTTGGCAGTTTTTATCAAATGCCGTAAGCACGCAAGCTGAAACTGAATTGACCCTTTCAGCACAGTAATACCAATGATATTAATGAAGGGGTCACATTTTAATAAAGATAAATGGTCAAGAACAAAGCGCTTGATTGAGCAATAGCTGGCTATTGGGATTGAAAGCAACGATGTTATTGAT
>CAJXRC010000124.1 GCA_913058405.1 uncultured Colwellia sp.
GATAAACTCGTCTGCGTTGCTGTAACTGATGTTTTGAGCAACGGTTTATCTGCCGTTTATACTTTTTATCATCCTGACTATAAAGCGAATGGATTAGGGGTATTCTCAATTCTTACCCAACTTAGCTTATCCCAACAAATGTCTTTACCTTATTTGTATCTTGGTTATCAGATTGATGAATGTCAAAAGATGAATTATAAAGACCGATATTTCCCCTTTGAGCGCTTTATTGACGGTCAATGGCTTATAAATACCAAACCTAGTGTTAATAAAGCTAAAATTGCTAAATAAATAGCCACAAGCCTTTACATTAGCCAAGCAATTAGGCATCATTCGCGCAGCTTTTTTATCTGCCCAGCAAGATCACTAATATATAGATATTTAGTGGCTAATTTGCACAACATTAGAGGTTTAGCGCCCCATGGCGAAAGAAGAAAATATTGAAATGCAAGGTACAGTTTTAGATACTTTACCTAACACTATGTTCCGAGTTGAACTTGAGAATGGTCACGTCGTAACTGCACATATTTCTGGTAAAATGCGTAAAAACTACATTCGTATTTTAACAGGCGATAAAGTAACTGTTGAATTGACGCCATACGACTTATCAAAAGGTCGCATTATTTTCCGCGCTAGATAAGCCAGTTACTGACTTAGACTTCCTTTTTTAATTAATTGTAGAAGCCGAAATAATTAAAAAAACCAGCACCTCTTTTAAAGTGCTGGTTTTTTATTGTCTGCCATATACCCATTACTAATCATAGTGGCGTTTTTCAGTGGGAAAACTTAGCTCGCAGGCATATCCATATGGAAAGCATTAAGCTTGTTACCGTCTAAATCCCGAAAATAAGCAGCATAAAAACCACTTAACTCACCGCGTAACCCCGGAGCACCTTCACAGGTAGCGCCTAAGCTTAGGGCTTTTTGATAAAAAGCATCTACTTGTTCATTTGAGTCAACCATAATAGCAATCATAGTGCCATTACCCACAGTTGCTGGTTTTCCATCAAAAGGTTTGGAGATGGCGAATCCTGCAGTTTCCATGCCGGTAGACCATGCAACAAACTGTTCTGACTCTAAGAAACGACCAGCGCCAATACTACTAAACAGTTCATCATAAAAATTTACTGCTTTGGTAAAATCGTTAGTGCCTAAAGTGATGTAACCTATCATAGCTCTTCCTTATTGAGTGTATTGTTGAAAGTTTACTATATCCTAAGCGATATAAAGATGCAGGTTTACGCCAGAATTAGAGATATCTTAATAACCTGAACTCTGGATAAACAGCACTTGCTCAACATTCCTCTTCATCCAAAGTTCAGTTTAAATAATGAATTGCTAAGATTTCCTGCAATGAGCTCCTTCAATAGCTCGGGTGTAGACTTACTTATAGGTAGCAATCAGGCTTTTATCAAACTGATCTGCACTGATAGTTAAGCCACTCTCTTCAATCATCTCATTTAGTTGTTGTTGATGGTTTTCAATAGTCGATAAGGTAATCGTATTATCATCAAGCTTATAAATCTGTAATTGGCTTTGATAATAAAAAGATAATATGACCATGGCTGTTTCTTCACCATTTTTGGCGGCAAGCTTGATTTTTTTAAGCTTACGAAAAACTAAGTTTTGTAGCTGTTTTACCTGCCAAACATAATAAATTTCAGTAAAAAACGCACTGTGTTTTACACGGTACAAAATAGCAGCATTAGTAAACAATGCTAGAGCAACGCCTAATAGGTTAAATCTAAAATTGCTGTCTGGCTCAGCTTGTACAGCATCATTAGCTACTTGTACAAGTTCATTAACGTCACCAACACTTGAAAATATACTTATAAGTAAGGTGCCAAATAACAGAGACAGCACTAATAATGAGCTGATGAAAGCAACAATAACAATATTCAAATTTTTTCTGTAACGTACTTTATCTATATCAATCAATTGCATGGAAAAATATAATCCTAGGTTATTCTAAAATAGAGGGTGAAAAATAATAAGGTAGTGCTAAAGCACTATCTTATCAGTTTTATCACATATGCGTGCGATATTAGCGTTGGTCTAAATCTAAACCTGAATGGCGTTTAACTTGCCCCGTAACACCTTGTTGCCATACTCGTTGGTTAGCAGCAATAGTCAGCTGTTTTTTCGCTCGAGTGATGCCTGTATAGAGTAATTCTCGAGACAATAATTTACTGCCTCGTTGCTGACTCCCTTGTTGTAAATTCTGCTGCTCACTTTGTGTGGCAGAAATCACCATAGCAACATGAGAAAACTCACTACCTTGGGTTTTATGAATAGTCATGGCATAAACACTTTCAAATTGCGGCAAACGAGAAGGTAATATATGTCTGATAGCTTGCTGTGCTGGCTCTGAATCATCAAGCGCTATACTTTGACTAGAGGCGACTTCGAAGCAAGCCATCAGATGTGATTTGCCTTCTTGATCGACAACTCGCCATATAATACCGATATCACCATTATATAAACCTAAGCGGTAGTCATTTTCATTAATCATAATAGGCTGACCATGATAAAGCGCATGTTGATTTTGCTGATAAGGCGCGTTGTTTTTCCCTAAATAACTTTTAATCACTTCATTAAGACGCTCAACCCCGAAGTCACCCTGCCTTGTTGCACATAGCACTCTAAATTGTGATAACAAGGTAAAAGCTTCAGCCACAGTAGAACAAGACTCAATGGGTTGATAATATTGTTTCACTAAAGGGGCAAGCCATGTAGACAGGTCACCTTGGGCAAGGGTTAACTGACCCACAACTTGAGTTAAAGAATCACTAAGCAGTTGCCAACTACGTTTAACATCGCCTTGTATAACACTATTAGCGATGAGACCAATGCCACCTTCACCATCAAAACGTCTCGATTTAACCAAGAAGGTGAGATAATCAACATGAACTCTTTTGTCTATATTGCTTTGTTCCGCTTTATGATTAGCTTGTCTATTGGACAAAAAGTAAGTGCTTAATTGCTCTGGCGACAGTTGACATACTTGCGTTAAATATTGTTCATTCTCACGGCTAAATCCGCTGTGTGGTCGCGGTGCTATATCAGCTAACACGCTACCTGCAGCAACCGAGGGAAGTTGATCCGCATCACCTAATAAAATGACTTTAGCGGACTCTTTTAACGCACGAAATACGCGGGTCATTAAAGGTAAATCAACCATAGATACTTCATCAATAAGCACAATATCGTATGACAGGCGATTATCTTCGTGATGTCGAAAGTTAGGTGAGTTTGGTAATACTCCTAACAAGCGATGAAGTGTTTGTGCTTGTGTAGGAATTTCAGCGAGTATCCTGTCATCAATCAAACCTTTAAAGCCAGAAACCGCATTAACAATAGACTCTGACAGGCGTTGCGCCGCTTTACCCGTAGGCGCAACAAGGGCAATATTAAGAACAGCTGTGCCCTGCTGGCTTTGCTGTTCCAATCCTTTTTGTTCTAAACCTTTTTGCTCCAACATAACCAACGCGGCTAATAATTTAGTTACCGTATAGGTTTTACCTGTACCCGGTCCGCCAGCAATAACACTAAAGTTTTTATTGATAGCATTCGCTACCGCGACTTTTTGCCAATCAATTTCTAATGATTCAGCGTCTTGCGCTTCTACTTGCGCTAAATCATTAGGGAATAACTTGCCGATGCACTGAGTAATACTGTCATTATCATACTGACATTTTTGCAGTAAGCGTGCATTGATGGCTTGGCCCAAATCCTGTTCAAACTTAAAATAACGGCGCAGATACAATTTATCATCTTGAAGAACCAATAATTGTTGGTCCGAGGACTTGATATTGAGCTCGCTTAGCATAGCTTGTAGTTGTATCAATGGCGCAAAAACAAAACCAGCGTGACTGAGCTCTTGAGTTAGTTCTTGAGCTTTGTCCTGAGCTTTTTCCGAAGTAAGTGCCTCACTACCTTGTTGAGTATCTTTGCTTACTTGGTTTACATTATTTGCTTTCTTCAAAGAGGCAAAGCCCTTGCCCCAATGTTGATCGGCAATTTCACTCAAAGGCAAACAACTGTGCCCTGCACGTAAACTGGCATTTAAGGCTAAAAACACATGGTATAAGTTACGTTGACGACTTATAACAGGTGTTGTGTCTGATGCTAAATCCGCGGTTTCTTCTATGAGTGACTGACTATTCATTGAAGGCGTTAACGCACTGAGCATTTCTTTAGCAAAGAAATAATCAATCGCCTCAACTCCTTGGATAACCTCTTTTACCTGGTTAAAGTGGCTGTACACTGGCTTGTTCATACTTGTATCGACCATGCTACGCTTCCTCATTGCATTTTTCAGCAGAAAAAAGCGTATCTAAATTATTGATTTCTTGCTCTGTGACTTTTCGATAATAAACGCCAGCCCCCTGATGTTCAGGCTCTGTCGTCATACCACGTAAATATAAATAATACACACCACCAAAATGTTCATTAACATCATAATCGACTAAAGTTTGTTTCAAATAACGGTGTAATGCTAACGAGTAAATTAGATATTGTAAGTCATAATAGTTTTTCTCAACATTATCGAGCAATGCATCAAATTGGTAATCTTGAAAGCTATCACCTAAGTGGCTAGATTTATAATCACACAGATAATACTTACCTTGGTACTCAAAAATCAAATCGATAAAACCATGCATCATTCCTGAGAGTCTTTTATAACTCGGTAACATTACGGGATATTTTAAGGTATTGTTTAATGTTCTACTTTTTCCTGAATTAGCATCAGTGCTCATATCAGTGTTAGTAACACCATTTGAATGTCGTTCTGCGTTATTTCGGTGATCGGTTAGCAAATTAGCTAAGGCGTTAGTGCCCTCGCCTTGCATAGGAAAATAGAACTCACTTTCACGCAAGGTTCTATTGATAGTAATATCAGCAAGACAGCCAAACGCTTCCTTATCGCTATTATTTTCATTGAGACTACCGTTAAGTTCACTTTGATTACTCGCAATAAAAGGTGCACTAAGTACTTGCTCTAACCAATGAATCAATTCATCCGAGGTAAATGCATTACTGTTATCACTGGCGTTACTAGCACTTAACTCACCATAACCTAAGAGTGGCTTTTCTAAACTCTCTTGCCAATCAGGCTCAGAAAAATCAGTTTGTTCTAAAATATCGTGTAATAAGTTACCTGTGTTAGCGCCTTTCGCTAATTTAAAGCAAATTTGTTCGGCATCAAAATAGTCGGTCTCATCATGCTCAACATCCGTATTTAAAGCTGCTAATTGACCGCCTATAGTGTCAGTGTCTCGGTCAGGGTTTGATACGCCGGCATGACGAATATTACGACTGATGGCGGTGAATGAACTTAACCACCAATCTCGCTCTATCTTACCGATAAACTTACTGACTGCAGTCTCAGCATACACTTGTGCTTTCTTGTCTGACGGGCTTAGGCCAAGTGGATCTGAGACTTGTTGATTTAGCGCAGCTTCATCATCAATATCAATATCAAGGGCGCAATCCATTGAGACTTCGCGAATACCAATGGCGTGTTCAGCATTTGCTTTTAATGCTTGTAACGGTTTAATGATGCTCTCTTGTTCTTGAAACTGCAGCGTTTTACCTAAAGGTGATAAATGATAAGCATCAAAGGCACAACACAGCACGTAACATCGTCGCTCAGCTCGGGTGATCGCAACATATAGCAAACGAATACTTTCGGCATATGCTTCATTACTCATTGCTTTTTTTGCATCTTTTGAGCCATCTAAGCTTAAACACAGCTCACCTTTTGCATCATGATACTCAAGATAACTCACTGACTTGTTGCCAAACTTTAGTGGATCTTTATGGCGACAGGCGAAAGGGATAAAAACATACGGATATTCAAGACCTTTAGAGCCATGCTGAGTGATCAAACGTATTAGATCACCATCACTCTCTAAGCGTAACTCTGCTTCTACATCATTGGTTTCAAGATTACATTGCTGTTCAAACCAGTGAAGAAGTTCTTGCCCTTGGCTTAATCGAACACTCGCCGCTTGTAATATTTCAAATAAATGCAGCACATTGGTTAAACAACGATCTTTATTATTTTGAGGAACATCAAGCAAGTTGTGCATCAAATTTATCGCCATGGTTATGAAACCTTGTCGTTGCCATTGCGTTCGATAATCAACAAATGCAAACTTTAACGATTGATAAGCCATTTCATCTTGCTGTAATTGATGTAACTTTTTAGCATCAAAACCTAATAAGCCACACGATAAAGCGGCGACAAATAATCGTTCATTTTCAGGTAACAAAACACCTTTGAGTAACCCCAGTAATTGCTTAGCTTGTTGAGAATGAAACAAATTTGCTCTATCAGATAAGAAAACGCTATCAAGTCCCGCTTGTTGCAACGCATTTTTAATATCTCGCGCTTCAGCGCCATCCCTCACTAAAATAGCAATGTCTTTTGGTTTTACTGTTGTTGATGTAGCTGTTTGATCTTTCGAGTTCTCTTTCGATGACTCCTTTGGCGCCTCTTTTGATGCTAACAAGGTAACAATTTCATTCGCGCACCAGTTAGCCAGCATAGGACGACTGCCTTGACTAATTTTGTCAGCTTGTGGCTTGGTACCATCAGAGACTTCATCGTTGGTAAAATGAATAAATTGCAGCGCTTTATCACTGTCTGGAGTAACTTGTTGGTCTTGAGTAGACTCTTTGTTCTTTTTACCTGCTAATACAGGTATATACGGTATTCCGAAACCAAAAACACTTTCGCCTTGTTGATTAGGCGACTTGTCAACTAACGATTCATTCTCTTCATTAGAAGTGTCTTTATAAGTGACGTTTTTATAAGTAAATAGTTGGTTGTAGCCCGCAATCATCTGCGGCGTTGATCGCCAGTTAGTATCCATCAACCAATGATGATCACAACCGCTACGGGCATTTAAGTAGGCAAAAATATCACCGCCACGAAAGCCATAAATAGCCTGCTTCGGATCGCCAATAAGGAATAAACCCGCATTAGCTTGTTTAGCATTATCGCCATAATAGATCGATTGGAGTATGCCAAACTGCTTAGGATCAGTATCTTGAAACTCATCAATTAAGGCGACTGGATATTGCGCAAGCAGCTGTTTAGCGAGTAAATGAGATTTTTTTCCACTTGAGTCGTCATTATTTTCACCGTCAGATTGAAGACAATTGGCTAAGGTATTAATGAGATCGTCAAAATCTAATAAATTCAGCGCTTTTTTCTGTTCAATAACTTGCTGTCGAATTTGATAAATACCTAGCTTAACGATACCAAAAGCCTTCGCTTTATTGATATTGTTCGCTATCTTCTTAACTTGTTCTTTGACTTCTTTTACCGGTGAAAAAGCTTCTAACAACTCAGCTTTATAAGTCGATCGCGCATAACGTTTACCATCAAAAAAACCATCTGGCATTTTTACCTTACCCGCGCCAACATCAAGCAGCGATAACTCTTTGTCGATAATGTTTTCAAGCCAATGTTTTAATTGAGATAGCTCGTCACGCCTTTTTTCTTGTTCAGCCCCCTTTTTAACCAATATTAAACCATTTTCAAATAAATCATTATTAGCCGTTAACGCTTGCGCTGCCAGACGTACTAAAGCAATAAATTCTGCCTCAATACTTTCAACATCCACAACAGATAAAGTACTGGTGTGGCCTATAGCTTTACTGAAACTGGATAAAAAGCTATCTGGCGTTGCCCAAAAACTAGCGAGCAACATAAAACTTTCATGATCAGATTTAGCTAAACTGCGATACCAATCTTGGCAAACTTGTAGGGTTATTTCAGACGAATTAGCCGCCATATTGGCATTGAACGGTAAACCGCTGGTAAAGGCATATTGATTTAATACTCGCTGACAAAAACCATGAATAGTAAAAATAGCCGCTTCATCTAAAAAAAGTAATGCACGTTTGAGTAAAAATTCTCGCTGCGTTTTTTCAATGCGTTGGTTAAGTGTGGCAAAATAAGGATCGTCTACACACAAGGCATCCCAGTCACTTAAGGCCAAACGAATAAAGGCGTCAATACGACCTCGTAATTCTTGGGTCGCATCTTTGGTGAAGGTCATTAATAAAATCTGTTCAACCGTTAACTCACGCTCAAGTAATAAGCGTAAATAGATACGTGTAATATTATAGGTTTTCCCTGTACCAGCACTGGCTTCAATCAGATGCTTTCCACTTAATTCGATCGTCGCTGCATCAAGGTTTTGTAATGTTACGTCTTGATTATTTTCTGTAATCGCGGTTTGCTCTGAGCCTGAAGTAGTCGATTGAGTCATTATTTAGCCTCCTTGCTTGGCTTAGCAGTACTTTTACTCGCTTTCTTAGCAGCTTGTTTGGCAACTACTTGATATAAGTCTTGATAGATAAACTCAATGTCTGCTTGGTAATTTTGATACTGCGGACATTCTGGCCAAAAATAACTCAGATAATCATCATCACTCAAACCACGTGTACTCATATCCCCTAACCACAAACCTTCAAAACGTGCTTGTGTCATTTCAACAAGCTGGCCGCGTTTTTTAGTAAACGCCTGCTCTGCCAATTCACCATTTAATAACAATACTTGTTGTTGGCCTTTAAAGAACATCTTAATAAGATTAATCAGTTTTGATTTTGCATCCCCAATGTTCGTGACAGTAAATTCCTCTACTTTCTGCGCCTTGGTATTAAAATATAAACCCACAGTCTCAGTAACTTGCTGTAGCTTAAGCGCGTTATCGTCTTTACTTTTTATATTGTTGGAGTCAGTCGTTTCATTGGCAATGGCTTGCTGTTGCCATACTTGTACAATAAGTTGCTGCAAATACATTGTGAATTTATCTTTGGCCTTCGCGCTTGAACTACGATAATGCACTAATAGGTTATTCTTAACCGCTAATTGTGTATTTAAGCTAACGGTTACTTGGTCAACGTTAAGCACAAGATTGCAGTCGATAAGCTCAGGGTTCTCGCAGCCACGTTTATTGATTTCTTCGCTAAATTGTTGAACATCCTGCTGATAATCATCAAAAAGATCGTTTGTTGTTGGTAAGTCTGGAAATTTACCTGATAATTGCGCGCGGGTTATCACCTGTTCAAACGCTTCTTTAGTTGTAGGCGACTCCATGGTTGTGCTTAATGCAGCACTGAGTAAATCTTGTCTTAACAAGTAGCTTTGCAAGTGATTCACGCTAAAGGGTTCAACATCTTCTAGTAAGGTATTGTGATTTTCAAAGTATAAATTAAGTTGTTGCTGAGCGAACATTTTTGCAGGATGCTGATAAAAACGTATTAATTGCTGGCAAGATAAACTTAACTCTTGGGTCTGCTGCATTGTGTCCGATGAAGATTCGATGGCTAGAATAGAATCTTCTGGTGCGCTAACGTCATTATTACTTTTAGAATTTTGCCCTAACGCTAACCAGTTAGCATCGAAACTTGGCCAAGTTCCTTGATAGTTTTTAGGACTAAAAGCTTGCATGGCTAATTGATAGATAGCGGATTGATTTTTTTCACTCTTACCATCATTGGTATCAGATCCTGTATTAGTAACGACCTGTTCTTCTGAAAACTGCCAACCATAGCCTTGGCCTAGGTATTCCATCAGTTCTTTTACCACTAATGACGGCTGTTTTTCATTATTATTTTTGATGTTTCGACCTTGATAACTCAGGTATAACGAGTTTCTCGCCGAAATAATAGCTTCAAGAAATAAGTATCTATCATCGCCACGGCGTGATCGATCGCCTAATTCAGCTTTTGACAACGACATAAGATCAAAACCTAACGCTTGGCGTTGTCTAGGGAATTCACCATCATTTAACCCCAGAACTGCAATGACCTTAAACGGAATACTACGCATAGGTAACATGGAGCAAAAGGTAACCTGCCCTACCATAAACTGCTTACTAGCATCGCCTTGACTAAAATGTTGTGTTAAATAATCAACCACAATTAACAATGAAATATCATCTTCAAAATTTGCATGGTGACAATGCTCAACCAAACCCGCAATTGCTTGTTCAATCACCATCAGACTATTTTCATTGCTGACATTGTCAGCATCGACACGGCTAAATAAATGGCTTAGTTGCTCAAGTAAGAAACTTTGCCATTGAATGGCAGTACGAGAGCGTTGTAAGTTTTCACTAAAGTAATGTAGTTGCTCAATGAACAACATTAACTGCCCAAGCAGAACGCTATCACTGCCCTCAACGTTGCTCAACAATAATTGTTGTTGGTAAACCTGTTCGCTGTCCGCATAAGCAAAACCGCGAAGTAAACGGGACAAACCTTGTTGCCAAGTAAACGAAGCATTCGCTTGTGGGCCTAACAATGATTGTTTGTGGTTTAGATCTAACCCCCAATGTACAGTCGCCTGTTCAAGCCAAGCAGAAACTTTAGTTAAATCCTCACCGTTAATAGAAAAGTGATTTGCCATGGCAGGTAAACGTAAAAAGGCTAATAATTGTGAAACACCAAATCGGCTATCAGGTAATGTTAGTAGCTCTGTAAAAGCGGCTACTAGCGGGTCACTATCTTTGGCACTACGATCAGCAATAGAGCAAGGTAACGGCGGAACTTCACCCGCTATATCTTGCCAACCACGGGTAAATACGGCATTTACATACGGGGCATATTGTTCTATTTGCGGACACATGACCAAGATATCTTTAGGAGTTAAGCTCTTGTCTTGATTAAATTGATGTAATAAATAATCGTGTAGTGCTTGGACTTCCCGTAATGCGCTATGACAACTGGTGATAACAATAGAATCATCATACTGGGCATTTTTAGGCTCAGTAGTCTTATCATCAGCAGGAATTCTGGCATCAGACAGTTCAAGAATATCGTTTTGCAGTTGATGCAAAACACTCGTGACTTCGTTATTATCACTTATTGCTTGGGCACTTCTAGCTTGCTCAAAAAAATCAACCTCAATGGTACTGTAATCTTGCAGCATTGAGATGAACTCACGCCCTTGCTGACCTAAGTTTGCTAATAACGGATTGCCAACAAAACTTTGCGCATCATCTACACCGTCCGACCATTGTGATAACTTATTTAGAGCATCTTTTTCAGTGACAACATCGCCCCAATAAGAGAAACATGGATTAAGATGGAAAAAGTGGACTTCAACATGTTCACTTAAGGCATTAATAAAATCCAACCACATTGGTGCCATGGTATTCAGACCAAAAAAGCTAATGCGTGGCGGGACAAGGTCTTTCTTCTCTTGAATATTTGCAATAGCATCACGCATTAATTCAACAGGGTTATAAGATAATTGTGCAATTAATAATTGCCACAACTTACCTTGCCACTTATGTTCACTGGCCGATAGTTTTTCTAAGCCGTTAAGTTCAAAATTTCCTTTTTCCCAATTGTCTAACCACTGGGGTCTGAAAATCAAATACTGCTCATATAAATCAGCCAATTGTGTGGCTAATTGGTAACGTTTTAGTTGTGCATGTTTGCTTTCATTAACTGTATTATTTTCTTCTTCATCTATCGTACTTTCACCACGCCAATAGTGCGTAGCTTGACTAAAGTCAGCATCTTCTATGACAGAATCTAGTGCTAAAAGTGCATGTATACGCCAACAAAGCACCTCTCTTGAATAAGGTGACTGCTCTGGCACCTTCTCATCACTAGCCAGCGACCTTATTAGCTTCCAGAGAAATTGAGCTGGTAACGCGTAACGCATATTCATGCTAATACCACGTTCTTGTGCAATCGCTAAATTTAGCCAATGCTGCATACCTGCATTTTGTACCACTATGACTTCTTGGTTGAAGACACCTAACGGGGAAAGCTGAGAAATCTTGTTGAGTAAGAGCAACAAGTTTTCCATTTTGTTGGCAGGATAAAGGTGGATCAAGATAATGCCTTAATGGTTTGGTAAAGGAGAATATTCCCTAAAACAGGGTAAATAAAATACGTTATAAAATAATCGTTAAAGTAAGAACTAAAACCAAGATAAATTTAACCATAAGGCTATAAAGAATACGAGTTAAATTGATCATATCCCGAAAAAGTCTTCTGTTAATTTATATACCCGCTCCACTTGAAGATACATGATTCAGCTGGCATTAGAAACGCCTTTAGGCAAGGCCTTGATTGAAGAGAATAGTTATTCTATTGTCGAAATCAATAACGCAGCATTAAGCGTTTCTAAACCAGCCCCTTGGGGAAGGCTGAGCAAATCATACTCTGCGTTACCTTTCTTTTTAAGGGTGCTACATGGATGGTGTTTTTAGAGAATGCAGGAGCATATTCTCCTGAATGACCCTTAATAAAAAATGCGCCTTGATCATGAAGCGCTCAGACTTCCTGAAATGAGCATCTTCAAGTAGAGCGGGTATAGATAATGATAGCTAATATCGTAGGGACTAAAATAGCGTAACTTAACAAAAGCCAGCGCCATTTAGCTTGTGCATTCTTCAACTCCATAAAAACATCGACGATCTGCTGGCCTTTTATCACCACTGACAGGGTAACTAATATCGCAACTAGATTTGTCTGACTATTTGACTGTGCCAATAAAGTACTAATCAGTGTTAGTACTATCAGAATAATTGCTGAAAAATGCACATTATTAATTAAACGATTCATAATTTATCCTAGTGAATGATGTAAATAAGAAAAAAAACAATAATCCACACAAGATCAACCATATGCCAGTACGAAGCTCCTGCTTCAAAACCATTACTATCCGTCGGAATATAAGAATCTTTGCGTGCTTTAATTCCCATATAAGCCAAAATAATCATTCCTAATAAGACATGCATAAAGTGAAAGCCAGTAATGAAAAAGTAAAGGGTATAAAAGGTGTTCGTTGATAGGTCATAACCAAGCCCAACCAAGGTTGTATATTCACTCAGCTTTAAGACCAAATATACGGTAGCACTAAGTAGAGCAAGTATCAGTCTTCGACTTGCGACAAAATTCTTACCTTTCTTCACTGCTTCAACGGCTGAGGCAACAAAATAGCTGCTAACAATTAAAGCTAAGGTGCAAAATAGTCCGATGGAAGCATTAAGTGTGGCACGGCCCTCGATAAACATGTCACTTTGTATCCGCTGCGTAACAGCAAAAGCAATGAAAAATACAGCAAAAACAGTGAGTTCCATGACAATAAAAATCCACATTGCTAAATCACCAGGTAGTTTTTTTTCAGAAACCTGTTTTGTTACAGATACATTGTTAATTTCATCAAAAAGCAGAATATTACCCATTTACCTTCCTTTAGTTGAGCTTGAGTTGAGCTTGATACTTTCACTTAAAGTTTAATACTCACCAGAAAACGAAGCTTTACTGCTCGTTAGTTTCAATCGATATAGCTCTAAGTCCTACTATTTTGACTTTATCGCCCACTTGAAAAGTATAATTTGGCGAGCGAATTAACACCTCTTCATCATTTTCTTGTTTCACTACGTAAGAGTTACCGCTAGTACCTGATAATTCTTGCACGCCACCACCTGCCCAAGCACCGACTAAGCCGCCTGCAATAGCACCTACAGGTCCGCCTAAAACACCACCAATTAAAACAGAACTCCAACCCCCAATAACTTGACCGACACTATTGCCTGGCACTCTTTGTACAACTTCATCGGCATTTGAGTAGCTACTTACTAGCAACATTGGGATAAGAAGTATTGATTTTATTGTATTCATATATATATCCTATAACTTAAGTTTTTGTTTAATGTTATTTATATAGCAAAAACAAAGCCAACAATTAAATAGCTGTCTCTTATACACATCTCCGAGCCCACGAGACCGTACTAGATCTCGTA
>CAJXRC010000125.1 GCA_913058405.1 uncultured Colwellia sp.
AGCTATTGCTAATTTAAAGCAACGTTTAATCAATTGGGGCGGTAATTCTAGTGGTATTAACGTAGCTAACATTGATAATACCGGCACAATTCACCCTGATACTTACTGGTGGAATCACCCTATCGGCAATGTAACCACTGAAAAATTCTCTGATGTTTGGCGTGATACTCAAGACCCGTTAATGTTAGGTTTTAGACAAACACCACGCCCAGTAAAAGGACGTTGTGCAAGTTGTGAACACTTAGCTATTTGTGGTGGTAATACGCGAACGCGTGCTTTCGCTCAATCGGGTGATGCTTGGGCTGAAGATCCTGGCTGTTATTTAAATGATGATGAAATTGGTTTTGTACCATCACCATCAAAATTTGCCGACGAGTTAGTCAACAAAGAAAATCCAATTCAATTTATTGAAGTATAAAGGCAATAAGATATTCTTTTTAAAGTATACAGTGACACCTAATTAACAAACTCTTAACGACACGAAACTAATTAAGCTACGGAGTCCTTCCTGAAAGGGACTCATTAGCAATAAGGCGAGAGCATGAACACACAATCAACAGAGCAGTCAAACAGCCTAATTTCAGCAGATAACGATAAAATATCAGCGAGAGGAAAGTCAGTATTAAACCAAGGAGAAGTCGCCTTAGTAGGCTCTGGCCCAGGCGATGCTGAATTACTAACTATACGAGCTATGCGATTTATTGAGCAAGCTGAAATCGCAATTTATGACCGTTTAGTCAGTGACGAAATATTAGCGTTATTACCTGATAATTGTGAACGCTTTTATGTGGGTAAAGAACAGGCAAAACATTGCGTACCGCAAGATAAAATTAACGAGATATTAGTACACGAAGCTCGCTTAGGTAAAAGAGTGCTGCGCCTGAAAGGCGGCGACCCGTTCATTTTTGGTCGTGGTGGTGAAGAAGCCGAATATATGTTGCAACATGGCGTTAGCTGCCATATATGTCCAGGCATAACCGCAGCTTCGGGCTGCACAACATACGCAGGTATTCCATTAACACATCGTGGTGTTGCGCAGGGCTGTACATTTATAACAGGACATATTCAAAACAATGGTCAACTCAATTTGCCATGGCAGAGTTTAAGTTGTCCAACTCAAACTGTTGTGTTTTACATGGGCATAAATACCTTGCCAAAAATTGCAGAAAAATTAGTAGAACACGGCCGAGATATCAATACGCCTGCTGCATTAATTCGCAAAGGCACACAACCTGAACAAAAAACCTATCGTGGCACTATAGGTAACTTGGCTGAGCTTGTTGAAAAACACAACATTACCCCACCAACGCTTATTGTTATTGGTGATGTAGTTAATCAACTTACTGAACAACAATTGAAAACGCCAGGTTTTTTAGATGCTAATGACTATGTTCAACCCGTTTCAGTAAAAATAGCTTAATCATCACTAACAATACTGCCAGCTAACAGTCGTCATCTCCGAGTTTATCGCTCGGGCGTGGCATGGATGCTATTTATAGGATAATGCATGAACAATCATCTTGTGAATATTGTCCTAAATCCGTAGCTTTAAAAACGAATCTTCGATGAATACACTGCGAGGATGACGACTAAAGATCTGAATACAAAAGGTTACCCCATGACTAAATTCCCTTTTTTACTGTCTATTTCTGTCGCATTGCTATGCAGCTCTTTTGCTGGCAATGCAGCGCCAGCAAAAAAAACTACGATGTCCGCAACTGAAAAAGTTGCAGCAAAGAAGCTTTATCAAGACAATTGTCAAAGCTGTCATGGTATTGATAGATTAGGTGCTATGGGTCCTGCATTATTACCAGAAAATCTTGCTCGCTTTCGCAAAAATAAAGCCATTAAAGTTATCAATACCGGTCGAGCTGCTACACAAATGCCCGCCTTCAATAAAACATTAACTGAATCAGAGATTACCAGCTTAGCAAATTATATTTATACGCCTTCAAAGGCCTCACTTAGCTGGACTAAGGCTGATATTAGCGCATCGCAAGTACAACACTTTGACCAAAGTAAATTACCTAATGAAGCACAATTTGATGCTGATTTAATGAATTTATTTATTGTGGTTGAATTAGGCGATCACAGCGCCACCTTATTAAACGGCGATACCTTTGAACGCTTAGATCGCTTTAAAACTCGCTTTGCTTTACATGGTGGGCCAAAATATTCACCTGACGGTCGCTTTGTATTTTTTGCCTCGCGCGATGGTTGGATCAGTAAATACGATATTTACAATCGCAAAACCGTCAGTGAAGTTCGCGCTGCGATTAATACCCGCAACATCGCTATCTCAAATGACGGTCAGTACCTAATTGTTGGTAATTACTTGCCCAACAATGTTGTGATACTCAATACCACTGACTTATCACCACTAAAAGTGATTGATGCTAAAGACAGTGAAGGTAATAGTTCACGTGTTAGCGCCGTTTACAACGCACCACCTCGCCATAGCTTTATCGTCGCCTTAAAAGATGTGAAAGAAGTTTGGGAAATCCCTTACAGTGATAAAGGCGGCGTTGAAGTGTATAAAGGCTGGGCGCATGACTATAGAGTAGAGGCAAAAGCTGAAGGTTGGAAGGCCGACTTATCTAAAGAAAGTGAACAATTCCCTATTCGCCGCATAAAAACCGATGATTACTTGAACGACTTTTTCTTCGACCCTGATTATATCAACTTAATAGGTACCGCGCGTAACAGCCACAATGGTCAAGTGATCAACTTAGACACTAAAAAGAAAATCGCTTCTATCGGTTTGACCGGTATGCCACATTTAGGCTCAGGAATTACTTGGAATTATCAAGGAAAAGAAGTGTTTGCTTCTCCTAATATCAAAGAAGGTAAAATTACCGTTATTGATATGGACAACTGGAACATCATTAAAGAGATTAAAACCCAAGGTCCTGGTTTCTTTATGCGCAGCCACAGCAAATCGCGTTATGCGTGGACTGATGTTTTCTTTGGTCCGAATAATGACAAAGTACATGTTATTGACAAAAGCACGTTGCAAATAGTGAAAACCTTATCGCCATCACCAGGCAAAAATGCTGCCCACGTAGAGTTTACCAAAGATGGCAAGTTCGTACTATTAAGTGTGTGGGATATGGACGGTGAACTGATTGTATACGATGCTGAAACACTGGAAATAGTAAAACGTATGCCCATGAAAAAACCGTCGGGTAAATACAATGTTTACAACAAAATTAATTATGAACGAGGCACAAGTCATTAATATTGCCTTGCTCAGAAAGTAACTATCTATTTAACAGCCTGTAACATCAAATGCTACAGGCTTTTTTATACCTCATAAGATGTTATCCAATGGACGGTATAGTGTGTAATGTTAATGGAGATATTGTTATTATATTGAAATTAATTTGCTCTTGGTTGGTTCTTAATTAACTTAGCTTTATCAAAATAAAGCTTCATCATCCTAAGCAGAAAAGCAATCACTAAATCGTCTCTTATCGTCACTAAACCCTAAATAAAGGCTAACCATTCATGTTATCAACTTTTTTTAAAGCAAAACCTGTCATTGATGAAGCAAGCAAAGAATGGATTTTTGATACCTTTGCATGGTGTATAGAGCAACTTGATGGCGACTTTTTCAAAGAGAACAGTGAGTTGATATTACCCAAGAATTCGTTTTATCCGGGTAGTGCCAGCAGCGTAGAAGCAATGGCGGATAAGATTTTCTCTAATACCCTAAATTACACTGGCATGGCGTCTTGGCCGCTAAAACTCGTGCCTTCTGATAATTTCACTCAAAAGCCTATGCCACCATTATCTTTTGAATCAAGACTTCGTGGTGACAACGCTAAGGTAAGTATTAGTATTTCTGCAAATGTAGGTTCTGATGCAAGTTCTACTATCAGTTATAAAGTAGAAGGTGAAGCACTAGTCTCTTCAAAACTACCATCTGTATCTGAAACACCGACGATAGACATTGCTTTTCATTCAAGCCAGCTTAATCAGCCGCAAGATTTAATTGCCTATTTAGTACAAGTACAGGCCGGTATTTTAGTTAACCAGCACGGAATACTTCCCCCAGGAGGTAAAGACGTATTGCCTCAAACAATAGATTTAGTCGCTTGTTTTATGGGCTTTGGAGTTATTTTTGCCAATACAGCATACCAATTCAAAGGCGGATGTGGATCGTGTAACAATCAAAACCTGAACCGACAAGCAGCATTACCTGAGTTAGAAACAGTTTACGCTTTGGCTTTATTTTGTGTCATAAAAGAGGTTGATATCAAACCAGTAAAGAAGGCACTGAAATCTCATCTAATTAAACCATTTCGCCAAGCCCACAAAGAAATTTCATTGTATTTACAACAGTCCAGTGATCCTGTTCATGCTCGACTAATCACAGCTCATGGTTAAGGTTAAGCTTAGAAAGCCTATTTTTTAATCTGTTATTTACTTACTTTATATTTTTACATTGGTGAATAGCGTTTAATAAATCACCTTGATAAATATTGGATTCATTTATAAGGGATAACATGGTTATTCCCATTGGCTCGGCAAGTGTTTCAACCAACTGGTTATATAAACTAACACTGATCGGTCTGATCTGTTCTAGTTTACTGAGTAACTGCTCTTTTTCCTGTACAGACAGTTTGTTCCCCTTCGATACCTTATGTGCTTTTTCTATCCAAAAAAGATAAGCATGCCTTACTTCACTTTCACTCACTAAGGTGAGCCTACTGATACGGTAATGTAACCTATCGTAGAGCATAGGCTCATCGCTTAATATTGATAACCTAAGCAACTGTAATCCAGCAACAATTTGACCCGAACGTCTTGAAATATTTTGTGATAATTGTAGAGCATTAATCAAGTACTCTTTCGCTAACGTATAATCTCCCTCTTTTAAAGCCATTATTCCTAAGGTGTTATAAATAGCGCTTATCAATACTTCAGCGTTTTGTTGTTTGGCTAATTTCAAGGCTTGAGCATACGTTGCTTTTGCCTGACTATATTTGTTTAGGGAACTTAAACTACTTCCCTTACTAATGAGTAAACTTATTCTTTGTTCTTCGCTTTTAATTGGTTGTTCAAGCCCACAGTCAAACAGCAAAATAGATTCGTGGGGATATCCTGTTCGACGTAAAAAAATACCTAAGCTACTTAACAAAGAGACAAACTTATCTGTTTCTTTTTCTAGCTCGGGGTAGAGCAACATTACTTTAACCGTTTGTTCAACCTGATTTAAATCATTTAGTGCAATAGAAGCTCTTAATAGGTTTTGATGCCAAGTTAATTGCTCATTAATAGTCAACTGACCAATTTGAGGAAGATGTTTTTTAAGTATTATTGATGAAATCGAGGGCTGTATTCGTAGGTAGTCTTTTGCTTCAGATAACTTACTCAATAAACTTTCTGATTCAGGCTCTGCACTTACAGAGTGAATCATAAAAGTAATCATTATAAAAATCAGTAATCTAAACATAACATCCAATATTGATTGAGTATCTTCAATGATAGCGATTGGCTTGTAGTCTAAGTAAACTGCTTAGAAGCTTTTATAAAATGCTAAAATGCTTAAAATACAGTAAAAATTATAGCATCTCTTTTTTCTTTATCTAGAAAGTCTCGTTAAATTCCACCTGACTATCAACCCTACACATAATAAACTAATACACCCAATACAAAGTGATAGCATTAATGCACCTGCTAAAACTCCGCTAATTCACTTAATTAATTGTGACTCGTCTTGCTAATTCGATATCAAATTAGAAATAAATTTAACAGTGTGAATTCAGTAATGTTTGATGTAAATTAACCGTTAAAACGCTCGTTGTCATAACGATGATAACAATACAAAATTAGCTGTTCACTTAAATGGAGTTAATGTGAAACGACAAACAGGCGTCGTCTTTTTAGTGCTAGCTGCCCTAGTTGCCATGGGAACGGCTATTGCACATTTATCTTGCATCTATTTGGGCCCAGAGTGCTACGCCACTCAAATGGCTCCTCCGCAAATTGTAGAGTCAGCGATTAATGGTACATATTTAGCTCCAATAGGAACAATAATTGCCTCGGGTATTTTTGTTATTTTAGGGCTATATGCATTATCTGGTGCTGGCTTTACGGGTAAGTTGATAGATAAACTGCCACTAGTACACTATGCAATATATACCATAGCGGTACTTTGCATTCTTCGTGGCCTATTACCCTTACAACTCTGGCTTCGCCACCCCGAAAAAGTAACTGATATTGTTTTTTATGTCGGTATTGTATGGCTAATGACTGGGATTCTGTATTTAGTCGGTTATCGTATCTGCTCCACTGAGCCAACCTCAACTTGATAAAGTAGAAAATCATGATAAATACTGTTTTACAAACAATGCGTCCTTCCTTTTTAGTGCTAACACTAGCCTGTGTATTTTTAGGGCTTTGCACATCCTTAGCTACGGGGGCATCGATAGATAAACTAGATTTTTTTCTGATTTTTATTGGGGCTATGTCTGCTCATATCAGTGTCAACATGCTGAATGAGTATCATGACTTTAAAAGTGGTTTAGACTTCAAAACGATGAAGACTCCCTTTAGTGGTGGAAGTGGTGCGCTACCTAATAATCCAAAGGTTGCTAATGTAGTATTATTGCTTGGATTATTAACATTGTTCCTCACCATCGCAATAGGCATTTATTTTATTAGCACTATTGGTGCGACAATTCTGCCGATTGGCTTAGTCGGGTTAGTGATTATTGTCACCTATACCCAATGGCTAAACCGCATGCCGCGATTATGTTTAATTGCTCCAGGCATGGGCTTTGGGCTCTTGATGGTGATTGGTACGCATATTGTACTGACCTTAGATTATTCATTACTAGTTTGGTTAGTATCGCTGATACCGTTTTTTCTGATCAATAATTTACTTTTACTAAATCAATACCCGGATATGCAAGCCGATGCGAGTGTCGGGCGTAAAACTTTTCCGTTAGCGTTTGGTATTAAGCGAAGTAATCAAGTTTATGGAGTATTTATGTTACTCACTTATTCGTTGATTTTGCTATATGTTTTAACTGGCATTGTGCCCCCCCTAGGTTATATTGCACTCATTCCACTGCCGCTATCTATTTTTGCATGGATTGGTGCGATTAAACATAAAGAGAATATCGGGAAGTTTCAGCAACATTTAGGCGCAAATGTAGCAGCAACCATATTAACGCCATTTTTATTAGGACTATCAATACTGATTGGTTAAGACTGAATAAAAATAGAACAACTGAGCTAACTATTTTTATTCCTAGACGGGTAAAAAGACTAACGCTTCCAAATTACGTTTATTAGCGCACCGACCATGATAAAGCTACCGCCTATAATAGTAGTGGTCATAGGTACTTCGCTAAAGTAAGCCCAACCAATAAAAACTGAGAACAGCACTTGCACATAGGCATATGCTGTTGCTTTATTAGCATCGGCGCTATGGAGTGCCTTAGTTAACCCCACCTGCCCAACTTGAGTGAATATACCCACTAAAATCAGTAAACCGGTCGCCGCTAGACTAGGCACAACAAAATCACTACCCAACATGATCATTGAAATAGGAAAGGCAATCAAAGGGAAGTAAAAAATAATTACCGAGCTATCATCAGTTTTCGTGAGTTTTTTGATAATAACATAAGCAATTGCACTACCAAGCGCACCCATAACAGCCGAGCCAATACTAATCCACGGATAATGCACGACATTATCAAGTTGTAAATTAGGCTGAATAATAATGAATAAGCCAAGTAAACTAATAATAATACAAGTGATAGTTGAGCGCTGTATGGTTTCTTTTAGAAAAAACATCGCCAGCACAGCAGTAAACACTGGATGTAAATATTGTAATACCGTCGCTTCTGCTAAGGGTAAAGTTGTTACCGCATAATACACAAACATCAAAGCAAACGATCCAACCGTGCCACGTGCAATCAGTAGCGTTTTATTATGTCCCCACAGAGAGATCTTTTTACGCTTAATATCAGCGTAACTGATAATACCGGACACAATGGCTCTTGCTGCAACAATCTCAAGTACTGGAATACCTAAACCGCTCACTTCTTTTACACAAGCTGCCATTAAGGCAAAACCTAATGCCGAGATCAACATATACCAAACGCTCATCGGCATTGTATTTTTAATAGTTGTGAACATTTACTGTTTTACTCGAATGAAGAAGAAGGAAGGTTATGCAAAAGCGAATAACTTGATGAACAAGCGCTATTCTATCTCATTTAGGGTTAGGGTGAACTAGCTTGCTCAGATTAATACTCACATCTTTACGATTAGTAATTCAAATCTGATTAATTAGTTATCAGCTAATGTAATACTATTTGAAAATTCATGTCTAATTTAGTATCAGGCTTATATAGAACCCCGTCAGAACTTGAGTTCGACAAGCACTTACTAAAGAGACCTAGCAACTAGCTCAAAATCGATTATAAAACAATGAGATAAATCAAAAAACAAATAAAAATCAAGTTAATAAATGGTAAGTTTGACTAATATCAACAAAAGCATCAGTTAAGTGCAAAGTATCATGATTAAAGAGTAGAGTAGCAACTCTATTCAATTCCTTACACTTTATAAGGTTACCATTGTGGTTATTAATAATCGTGTTAAATCCGTTAGCTTTATCATCATATCTGTTCTCATATTACTAGCGGTTATTCTCAGCTTTTTGACTAATCCTGTTAGCCCAACACCTTGGGTATTAATCGCCGCGTTGTGCATGATGCCACTAATAAAACAGAGACACATTAAGCAAATTAAATGGAGTAAAGAATACAGTATTGGTATTGAGTATATTGATCAGGACCATAAAAAACTGCTGCACTTATTAAATCAATTTAGCATCGCATTCGATTATGCCCAGTGCGAAGAGTTTGAACGTGAAGCTTTAGAAGAGTTGGTGAGTTATACAAAATATCACTTTAAGCGCGAAGAAAAGTTAATGGAAGATTATGGCTACCCTGAATTGCCTGAGCATCAAGAAGAACATCAAGCCATGATTGATAAAGTAGAAGAGTATGTTGATATCTATAATGTTGAAGGGCATAACTCGCTTAAACAAGTCACTAATTTACTTACCTACTGGTTAATTAATCATATTCAAGAATCCGATACAAAGTACCGAGATTATCTGGTTGAGCTAGGTGCTGACGAGTTTGATATTTAGTATACTCTTCATAGTGTCCCTATTCTTTAGAGACCATAGAAACTAAAAAACCACCTATAAACCTTTAAGGATGTATAGGTGGTTTTTCTATCACCGCAGTCGGCATTCAAACCAATCGAACTAATTTATACCAAGTTGAGTAAGTTCTTTCCCACTCAGCGAGAATTAAAAGGTTTAGAGGCCATGCATTCTCTAATAAGCTGCATCCATGCAGCGTCCTTATCAAAATCAATATGGCAGTATATAAACCTTTACTTTTTATTAGGTACTCGCCCTTGGGAGCTCATTGATAAACTGATAACATCACAAAATTAATGAAATATAGAATAACTATATTTAACAAATTTTATTTGTTCTAAGCTCATCAATGTAGCTCTGAATAGGGGAGAAATTTAATCAAATTGGTATTACTTTAAACTGGCCAGTTTTTCACGAATTGCTTGATATCTTTGCTGCTCACATAAAGCAAAACCGGATAATTGCCGCACTTTATTACGGCCAAACAGTGGCACCGACATACCCGCAAAAAATCGACAATAACTTTCAATAGACAGTGGTTGATTTATTTTTCCATTAAGTCGCTCGGCTAACTCTGTCATACCTTGCTTCAATGCTTCATCACTCGGCCATGGAATCTGTAATTGAGAATGCTGTAAAACAGCTACTTGACCACGACAAACACTACAATGACCACATTGTGGAACACTATTTATCTCGCTAACAGAATCAAACCTTTTATCATCAAAACTATTATCATCAAAGTATCGCGCTAAGTTCACGGTTAAACACGAGTCGAGCTGGAAAAAACGTACTAAGGTCGCAATACGCTTAATTTCTTTTTCTTCATTGTCTTTAAAATAATTACTGAGTGTTTGGCATAAACTAGGATCCGCTAATTCATTGAGGTTGATTTTGAATACCTCTGTCATGCCTTTGGTTTCAAGTACAATCAATTGTTGCTCTTGCAGATATTCAAGGGCTGCAATGACGCGATTACGCTCGATACTTCTATCTTTCAGCAAGGTATCAAAATTCAAACTGCCCCAAATTTTTTTAAAGTCGGTTGCGTTAAATATCCGTTGCAAGAAGTCTTTACGTTGCTCATTAAAACTATTAATGATTTCATCTTTAGGCTTTAACAGCTTAATTTTAAAATCAGCAAAGTAAGCATACAGTGGCTCGATAACGCCTGCTAATTCCAATTGAACTAAAAGCGTTTTTAGCGGTAATTGTTTAATATTAACGGCATTCGACAGCTGTAATATTTGTAACTCCCATTTCCCTTCAGAGCTGTTGTCATATGTATTGGTTATGACTTCTGATTTTATCGTGTCTAATAACATTTCAATACCAGCAAACTCTGGGGTATCGCCATAGACAAAGTTTTCAACGGTATTTAAACCGTCAAGGTTTGCTAGGGTAAAACACTGCGACGGCATTCCATCTCGCCCTGCCCGTCCAATTTCTTGACTATAATTTTCTATTGATTTTGGTAAGTCATAATGAATAACAAAACGTATGTCACTTTTATCAATCCCCATGCCAAAGGCGATAGTCGCAACAATAACTTGTATTTTACCTGCCATAAAATCTTGCTGAATTTGACTGCGAGTATCACTGTCAAAACCAGCATGATAAGCACAAGCATTAATGCCCTGCTGTTTTAAGTATTGCGCCACTGTTTCAGCAGAATGTTGCAAAGTAACGTAAACAATACCAGCACCTTGTTGCGCCATAATAACTTGTTCGAGTTGTCTGTTTTTGTGCGCTTGAGTAACGGGTAACACGCTTAAATCAAGGTTAGATCGATAAAACCCTGTTTGCACAATATGTTCATCTCTAATAGCAAACTTAGCCGCCATATCTTGTTTTACTTTGCGCGTTGCTGTCGCGGTAAGTAATAACACCAATGAAATATTCAACGCTTGGCAATAACTCGGTAGTTTTAAGTAGTCTGGTCTAAAGTTATGACCCCACTCAGAAATACAATGCGCTTCATCAACCACCAGCATAGAAACAGGTACAGATTCAATAAACTGTCTAAAGCGTTCATTCTTAAAACGCTCAACTGACACCATTAATACTTTAATATCGCCATCGCGCACACCTGCCATGACGGTTTGTGCTTCGTTGCCTTTTAAGGTCGAATCGATACTTGCCGCCTTAATACCTTTGCTAGCAAGAAACGACAACTGATCTTTCATCAAAGCTAATAAAGGCGATACTACTAAAGTTAAATGCGGTAAATGCAGTGCAGTTAACTGATAACACAACGACTTACCTGAGCCTGTCGGGAATATAGACAAACTTGATTGGCCATTAAGCAGTTGCGTAATGGTCTGCTCTTGCCCGGGGCGAAAGCCATCGAAGCCAAAGGTCTCTAGAAGTGATGCTTTAAGACATTCTTTATCAGAGTAATCTTGTGGGTTATTCATAATTTAAGTACCGCAAAAGGTATGATAATCTTTATCGCCATCTAAAGGGGCATCTTGATAGTTTTTAGTCTCTGCGATTTCGGTATAAGGTTGTCGCAATACAGCCAAGAATTTATTTAGCGAAGTTAGGTCACCCGTTTCTTGGCAACTTTCTAATAACGCTTCAACATGATGATTTCTTGGTATAACAACAGGGTTGCTAGCGCCCATTAAAGTGTGTGCGGCAGCTTTAAATGACGCAATGCGAGTATTCCAACGTGGTAACCATTCATTAAGTACTTCAACTAAAGAAGCTTCAATCGCAATGATTGAGCCAGTTGCATCATGAGCTAATGAAGCCGTTAATGAGGTAAAGGTTTGTGTGTAATCTAACTTGTGCTCTTTCATTAAGGTAATTAAGTCATTGATCAGCTTACCATCACCTTCCGCTGGTTCATCGATACCTACTTTAGCGGCCATCATTGTCAAATAGCCTTGCTGAAGGTCTTGATGAAATTGAGTTAATAATGGCTCAATTTTCTCTACCGCATCATCTTCATCGCTATCAACAAGCGGTAATAACGTTTCAGCTAACCGAGTCATGTTCCACTGAATTATGCTTATCTGCTTACCAAAAGCATAACGACTGTTACGATCAATTGAGCTAAACACAGTCTCTGGGTGATAAGTATTCATCATGGCACAGGGGCCATAATCGATAGTTTCTCCTGAGATAGTCGTATTATCTGTATTCAAGACACCATGTATAAAGCCTACTCTTAACCATGAGAGTACAAGTGGAAGTTGCTTGGCTAAAACAGCCGAGAAAAACTTAAGTACTTGTTCACTACTAATTTCATTGTCAGGTTTATTGGTATCATCATTATCACTGGTACTTTCTGGTGATTTAATTATTAACTCAGGAAAGTGACGATTGATGGCATAATTTGTTAACTTTTTAAGCGAGTCTGTATCACCACGTGCAGCAAAATATTGAAAAGTTCCCACTCTTATGTGACTTGCAGCGACTCGTGTAACCACTGCACCATCGTAAGGGCGCTCACGATAAACACTTTCACCAGTAGTAACTACTGCTAAACACCGTGTAGTCGGCACACCAAGCGCAAACATAGCTTCACTCATAATGTATTCACGTAGTGCTGGACCAAGCGCACAGCGGCCATCACCTTGACGTGAAAAATTACTGGTGCCTGAACCCTTCAACTGAATATCCCAACGTTGTCCTTGGCTATCAGCAATATCCCCTAATAAGTGAGCACGACCATCACCTAGCTGTGGATTAAAGTGCGCAAATTGATGACCCGAATAAGCCTGCGCAATAGGTTTACTGCCTTCAATTAACCGATTACCTGAGAAGTATTGTGCGAGTAACTCAGCATCTTTGTCTTTCGTTAAGGGAATAGTTAACGTCTTGGCTAGTGGCTCGTTCCATAATAATAAGGATGGCTGAGCCACAGGCGCAGGCAATGTTTGCTGTGAAAAGCTTTCGCCAAGTGCTTGGTAGTTATTAGAAAGAATTAGGGACATTTATTTCTCGGGATAAAATTTGTCTTCAATACGTTGACAAAATTGTACTAGATTTTGGTATCTTTTGGCATTTTTAGTAAATTTACTTTCAAAACCGTTATCAAAGCGCACTGAAATAAACTCACATAAATGCGAATATACAACGGCATCAAATGAGGTATAAGTGTCGCCAAAGAAAAAGTTTTTATCTGCTAAAAGCGTAGATAATGACGCTAAGATTTTATCTGAAATAGCTAAAATCTCTTCTGGCGAGTGACGACCAACGCCTTGACCATGAAGGTTTTTCTTTACTGATTTTCGAATAATATTAGGTAAAAACCAACGTAGTGGTACAGGTAATGAACCAAAAAAAGCTTCATTAGTAAATGGCCAACTTTCATCCATAACCCAACGAGAATAAAGCATATACTCATGTTACCTCGAAATACTCGTTTCAGCGAGAATTAAAAGGCTTAGAGGCAAGGCATTGATTGAAGAGAATGGTTGCTCCCTTGTTTAAATCAGTAACGCTGAATATAAGCCTTTTAAACTCGCCCTACGGGGACGACTGAGCAAATCA
>CAJXRC010000126.1 GCA_913058405.1 uncultured Colwellia sp.
TATCCTCTTCGTCGGCAGCGTCAGATGTGTATAAGAGACAGACAATAAACAGCGCTGAACTCTAAAAGCCAAGGTTCCCATGATAACGACTCTTTACGATCGGCTATTGCGGTTTGTGTGATAAAAAAAGCGACGATAGAAAGTGATACAAATCCTGTCAGAATTTGCTTAGCAGTAATGGTGGAATAAAAATGTAGCAGCGCTTTCAGAGTTTGCATATTTTACAATGACTCGACTGAGTAGTTAATTAAAATAATACACCATTTAGTAATGCCATGTTTCCTTGTTAACACACCCAAAGTCCCACTTATCCCTTCGTCATTTATTTTTTAGCTCTGTTTTTCTATTCTCAGCATAAGTGAGCAGAGGATAAAATAAAAATGACAACACAAATACTAAATAACCCCTTAGAAAATAATCTCGGAAGCCGACTGTATTTTTTAGATTGGATCAGAATACTAGCCTTCGCATTTTTGGTTTTCTATCACAGCGCATTAATGTTTGTTGATTGGGGGTTTCATATTGAAAGTGGCTATAACAGCACTTTTTTGAAAACTATAATGATACTTAGCTCTAAATGGCGACTCGATATTCTGTTTCTTGTTTCAGGTGTAGCAATAAGCTATATGATAACTAAAATGCCACTTAAGTCTTTTACTTGGCAAAGAGTGGTTAAGCTATATCTACCACTCGTCTTTGCTATCGTTTTTGTAGTCGCACCACAATCGTATTATGAAGCGATTCAAAAAGGTGTTTTTGAGGGAAACTTCTGGCAGTTTTGGACGTCACATTATTTTACTTTCGCATGGGATAAGCGTATGAATGCTCCATTCCCAACGTATAATCACATGTGGTACGTGTTGTACTTGTTCCACTATACCGTTTTGTTATTGCCTTTTTGTGCCTTTATTAATAGTGAAAAAGGTATGGTAATCCTACAAAAAATTGAAAAATGGTTAACCAAAAGTTCGCGCATTATCTGGTTACCACTAACCATCTATTTTGTTATTTTCTTCGCCTTCAATAACCATGAAGTCACTCATACCTTCTACGATGATTGGTATGGACACGCAATCTTTCTTTTTGCCGTGCTTATGGGATTGATTTTTGTCCGAATGCATAAAGTATGGCAATCTTTTGAAGACAACCGTTATGTATCTTTAGCAATAGGTCTAGCGAGTTATTCTGTTTTATTAACACTATTCCTTTTACCTAATGAGATGTTTCCATTCGATACTGGTTTAGTCTGGGGAATAGTTGAAATATTAGTTAAATGGTCTTGGATAGCATTAATTATTGGTTTTGCTAGAAAGTACCTGAACTATACCAATAGCGCCCTGAAATATTGTAATAGCATTGTTTATCCCTTTTTTATTTTGCATCAAACCGTCATCATTGTTTTTGGTTTCTACGTGATTGATTGGGGCATGTCTGGACCCTTTGAGTTTTTGACTATTGTGGTGGGTACCTTTGTTATTTGCGCTTTACTCTATGAGCTACTGATTAAAAGGGTCAATATTTTAAGGTTATTATTTGGCATGTCATGGCAAAGGAAAGAATCAATAGAGGATGGGAACAGCGCTCAATCATTCGTTATAAATAATAAGCTAAGTTAAGTCGAGAGCAATATCGGGAATAATCTTAACGTTATCAAGATACTTGTGGATCTGATCATATATTTAAAAAATCTTAGTCATCGATCTGCTTTAATTAAATAACATGTATTTTACCTTTGGAGCGGGTATATAACTCACAGATAGTCCAAATTTACTAATTAACTATTAAGGAATTTTCATGCTAATACAATTTAAAAAGATGAGAAATGCGCTTATTAGAGATGGTAAGTTTGGTAAGTATTGTCTTTATGCCATTGGTGAGATCTTTTTAGTCGTTACTGGAATTCTCATTGCCCTTCAGGTTAATAATTATGATTTAGCACAGCAAAAAAAAGAAATTGAACATCACTATTTGTTAACCATTAAACTCCAATTATCCGCAGATAAAGACAAACTTTCAGCAGAGCTATATGGTATGACTGAGCGAATCGATGATTATTTAGCTGGAATGACATTAATCAATGAAAATGATCAGAAAAATCTTGAGCCATTAGCAAATAAAGTTATTCGCTTACTCGAATATGGAGACTTTAGGAGACAAAGCAGTGTCTTTCAAACATTAGTTTATAGCGGTGAAATCAAGTACATCAATAGCAAAGAAATCATTGATAATTTGCAAGAAATTGAACGTACTTATGAAATAACGGAACGACTTGAAAATACTCAGGCCGACCTTGTTATGACTCATGTAGCGCCAGCGGTTAATCTGAGCATGGATTTTGAGACTGGAAAGATAATCGCCCCAGATATAGTGTTTACTAAGATGTTCAAAAATAATTTCTCTATTGCTATTCGACTCGCGCAAGAGAAAAAAAAGGAGTTTGAGCATGCTTTATCAGTGATTGATAGCACCATTAAAATGATTGATTCACAAATAAATATAAATACTGAGTAAAAAAATGGGCATATCAGGGGTACTCTGGTTAGCGTTACTTTCTGAAAATGAAGTACTGATTAGCCCAGAAGATCTATTGATTAAAGATATACTTAACTTTTCTAATTAAGTATATCTGAGAAAGTCCATGGGATAAATAAAGCTATATTAATGAAATTAAAGAATATTTTTTGGAACAATTCTTCTTAACTTTACTCCTATTTGTTTTAGTTTGTTAACTTCACCATCAGGATTCCATTTGAGGCTTACTTCCCAAGCATTTTCAGGCAACATTTCTTCTAGCATGCCTCGTTTGACATTACGGGCAATTTTTTGGGATGGGATAATAGTAATGCTTTCGGTATTTAAATTAGCGCTACGTGGATCTACGTTGAAAGTACCAATAACGGTAATATCATCGTCAATTACCATAGATTTTGCGTGCAAACCAAATATAGGCATTTCGTGTAACTGACCTTGCATCACATCAGACATAACTTTTTGCCTAATTTGTGCGTCAGGTTTAAATTCAAAGATCTTCACACCTGTTTTTAGCAAAGCTTTCCTATCTCTTTGATAACCACTAAATGCCTCTAAGTTATCGTTTGATGCCAAACTATTCGTTAGTATTTTTACTTCAATACCCTTATCGACTAATGCTTTGAACAGGTTTTTACTTAAATCAGTAGTGACTAAATAAGGTGTTTGGATAGTTACTGATTTTTTAGCTTTTTGCAAAAGGGCAATGAGGCGTTGAGTTGATAAGCCACTTCCACCCAAAAACTCGTTACCATCATTTTTACCAGGAATATCTGAAACGTATTCAACCCCCTTGATCCACTGAAGTTCTCCTGTTTCCTCAATTGCTTTGAAAATAGTTGGAAGATCGTTCAGTTGCTTTCTTACTTTAGGGACAAAGTTTGCTGGATCACAAGCATATTGGTGAAGCGCATTAAAGTTAGTATTGATTTTTTCTTCACTACTTAGTAATTCATCCACGGATATACTTAGGGAGTTGTCCCAAAATTCATTGAACGACGTTTGAATATTACTTGTCATTCCTCCTAACAACAGCACATCTCGATCTCTGAAGTTGAATTCGTGATCATAACCAAAGTATTCATCAGCGACATTTCTTCCACCCGTTATAGAAACCTTTCCATCGACAGTAAAAGTTTTATTGTGCATACGTTGATTAAAACCATGAAAGTCAGTGGTTAAATTAATTAACTTTTCAAATATATTCTTACCAACATTAGCCATAGGGTTATATATTTTGATTGATAAGTTCTCATGAGCTGCTAATTTCAATAACTCATTGTCATTGGCTTCAACCATAATATCATCAACTAATAGCCTTACTTTTACACCTCTTTCGGCAGCTTTAACTAGGTAATCTATCGCTATCAAACCAATGTTATCAGCCGAAAAAATGAAATATTGCACATCAATAGTTTTCTGGGCATGCATACTCAACCAACCTCTAGTAAGCATTGCTTCAGTACCTTGTTCTAAGATATAGACTCCGGTGCTGCTTGCCATTTTGCTTTCAAAAGGGGCTAGGTATTCAGATAATGACATTTGAGGTTTATCATTAACAGTAGAACAAAAATTTTGAACTGGTTCTGCTATATGATCTTCTGCGGCTAAGCAACTTGGCAGCAGAGTAACTAATAATAATGCAGCTATTAGGCTAGCGGAGTTTACTAATTTAACACTAATGTTTGTTTGAGGTTTATCCATATGATTTTTATTAATTATCAATACTAGCTTGATAGTAAACTTCCTTTAAATTGAGACATCTTCCATGGAGGTAAAGCGAAAAGTAAAGCAATGTATATACGAGTTTCTAACGGTAATAAAAAATCACCTAATTCCGCATCATTATATTGTAATTGTGTCCGATTTATCTTCTTTTCTCAATGAAATAGAACTAAATGGTTATGCAGTTGAAAAGAACCGTGATTATTAAGTTTACTTTGTTGGGCACTCATATATGAATGTATCAGAGATTGATAGCATGGCAAACGATTACCTATGCTTTAAACCAATTGTATCTTTGGATGTATGTTTGAGGTATTAGCGCAGAATATCCATTAATTAAAAATATACTTAACGTCTCTGGTTAAGTATATTTTCCTTAGGTTTGCAGACTGCTTTTACTAGGCAGAGCTTAATGCTTTATCTGATATATTTTCGCTGACTTTAATTACGGGTAACGCCCAAATGCTATTAGATTCACCATGATAAGCACGATGTTTAGTTTTGAGTGCACCATAGTAAAACACGGCTGAAAATACTAAAGCAACAAACTCAATAATAAAAGATGGGAAAGGCTTAAATTCCCATAACCCTATGCTAGGTATAGCTATTGTTAATAACGTAGTTAAAGGAATTAACAGGCAGGCAATACCCATGGCATAAAGTATATGGATAGCGCTTTTTGCTGCTCCCCGAGTAAAAGTATAAATAAGCGCAGCAAAAAAAGTAACGTAATAACATGCTAAATAATGATTATTGACTTGTACGCCTATCAAGTAAAACCATTTGCTAGCAAGTAATGTGCTCACCACGGCTAAAATTGACCCCAAACAAACGCCAACTGTTAAGCAAGCCATAAATCGATTGGGTTTTGTTTGTACTGCTTGTTTTTGTCTTCGCTTTTCCAGCCAAAGTAAATTACCGCTATAGAATAAAAATGCGCCTAATAATCCCATAATAAAGTATAACCAGCGGCCTAAATCACCCGCGTAGCCACCAAAGTGCAAAGAGAAAAAGCTTGCCACCAGCGGCGTATAAACATCTTCTTCATTCATTTTTACGCTACTAAAGCTCACCTCAAAATTGTATGGGTTCATATAAATAAAGTCCCCGGTACTATTACGCATCATTGCTTGATGATTAATGATGGTGATGCCAACTGAAGGGCGCGATGATGATAAACCTGAAAATGCCATAGACTCAACAGTGTAACCCTCTGTCAATTCATCGACTTTTTTCAGATAATTCGCAATAGGAGGTAGTTGATCAACTGTATGCTCAATCTTAGATTTTTCTCCCTGCTCAAATAAAGGTTCATCACCATAAGCCAAACTTAAACCCCCATAAAACGCATCGTGAAAGGCGAAAACGACCACAGTAATGGCAATAATGAAATGAAAGGGTAAGCTGATAATACCGACAAGATTATGGCTATCAAGCCAAAAGCGATTAGCACCTTTGTTTGTTCTTAAGGCAAAGAAACTTTTTACCAAAGTGGGTAATAAAAAAATAATACCTGAGACCAAGGCGATAAAATAGAGCATTGCCGCAATGCCTAATACGATTACTCCAATATCTTCATGTCCTATTTTTCCTGCAATGCCTGCGGTGCGATGAAGCGTATCAATTAAATCACCTAATTCATTGGTAAGGTGAGCTTGAGTAATTAATTCTCCTTGCTCAGATAACGTAGCATGCCGAATAACGTGCTCTAACTGTAGGCCTCGACCACCGCCTCCTTCAGACCAGATAAGAGGAGATAAATGGTCAGTAAAATTAACGGTGAAATCTTGTTGGGCTTTATCAAAATTTGATGAGGCTTTTAAAATTAACTCATCAAATTTTTCAGCCGGTATTTGTGCTAATTGATGGCTTGATGGGGTTGCCCACTGAGATATTTCCTCTTCAAACATGCTCAAGGATCCAGCATAAAAACCAATAAATAGTACTAATCCGGTGACAATACCTGTCCATGTATGAATAGTCTGGTAGGTGCGTAAGATATCGCCACGAATCTTCATGATAACCACCGCAAGAATAAGAATATGCTGTAAAACACTGCATTTGCTGAGCACAAGTAAATGATGGCTTTCAGACCTGTTTTAAAAAGATAAGTAAGGCTGAGCACCAGTAACCATATAGGTGTGATGAGCCACATATTGAATTGCACTTTTATCGGCGCACTAATTCCCCCAGGACCGTACCAAGCAAAAATAGCAACAATTGCATAAGCGAGTGATAAACCAAGCACTGTGCCCGAGATTGTTTTTATCCACCAGTGAGGTTGTATTTTTTCATCAGCTGTCAATCTAGCCATTAATGTCTCCTTTGGCTCGAGGGAATTTTTTATTTAAGCCAAATAAGGGGATAGCAATGAGTGCAACACACGAAGTAAAGAGCCAAGTAAAAAGCGCTGAGCTTGTTACATACAATTGCAGCCAAAAAAATAGTGCTAATAAGCAACATATAAGTGCAAGCAACCGCCAAAGTTTAGGCAAGGGATTTGAATTAAAACGTTGATGTCTGTTGGTGAGGTAGAGAAGTGTAGCGCCACAAACCGTTAACAGTAAGGCTATAAATTGCCACATTGTAAACTATCCATAAGTAAAAATTAATAACGCAGATTTTATTGTAATTGAGAATGATTTACAATAGCGTTACGTGTTTGTGTTATTTGTAACATAAACCACAACACGTTAATTCTGTATGTTTTTTTGCAAAAGAGAATGATTTGTATTTGCATTGTTGTTGGTTGTGAAGTAAATTGTCGCCCATTAAAACAACTAAACATAGGATTTGTTGGTCTTTTTCGGTTAAATTTTGTTCGTGATAAAAGCGTTTTAATCAAGGCGAGTAGTGTGCAGCCTAGTCATTCTAAGCAAGTACTACTCAACAAGGAGTAAACGCTTTTAGCCGAATTCTTCGGACAGCGTTTGTTGGTAATTTTACAGCGTTATCGCCTTTTTATGTGACGCGACATGGATGTCGCTTATTAGACAATGCAGGAGCATATTGTCCTGAACAATCACATGGCAAAGGCTCTACCTTGTACAAGCACCCAACAAACCGTTGTAAAAACAATCTCAAAAGATCAATTGACCCTGTTATTTATAAGAACTTAGGGGCTACATGAAAAACTCAACATTCAAAATCAACACGATTACTGCTGCCTTATTAAGCGCACTAGTGATGCCTAGTGCTTTTGCAGCAGACGATGCATCAGAGGATTCAGCACAATTACAATCGATGGAACACATAACCGTTCTTGGCGAGAAAACAGAGCGCAGCTTGAAAGACACTAGCTCTTCTGTTTCTATTATTACCGAAGAAGATCTTAAAACAATGCAAAGCTTAACGATGAGCGATGCTATTTCAGATATCCCTAATGTTGTTGTTTTATCTGGTGCTGCTCCAGACATTCGTGGTGTTTCAGGGAACGGAGGAGCCTCTGGTTTTAACGCGTTTAGTGGAGGAGCAAAAGCACGTGTTTCTACTTTGATCGATGGGGTTGTGGAGCCCTTTGTCGCTTTTGTTACAGCAGACTCCGGCATATGGGATGTTGAACAAGTTGAGGTGTTTAGAGGTCCACAGTCTACCAACAATGGCCGTAATAGTATCGGCGGAGCTGTGTATGTAAAAACTAAAGATCCAACGTTTGATTGGGAAGGGGCTGCGCGTTTAGGTTACAGAAACCAAGACAGTTATGTTGACTCTTCGGCTGTGATCTCAGGACCTTTGATTGAAGATGAACTAGCATTTCGAGCGTCATTTCAACGACTTGACGGTGATACTATCGATAATCCAGTGATCTATGAGGCAAACCCTCCAGAACATGATCTCAATGCAATCGAAACTAATCGCTTAAAAACAAAGTTACTTTGGAAGCCCAGTGCAATTGAAGATTTTTCTGCTTTACTAACCTATTCAACCAATGATGAAAAAGGCAATTCTGGCCGTAAGTATTATGTGGGAGATGATCCTTATTCTTTTGAACCTATAAATCCAACCTACATGGATACAGAATCAGAAACCATTAGCTTGAAACTTGACTATGAAATCAATGATTACATGTCGGTCGATTTTTTAGCTGCTGTGATGGATTATCAATGGGCAATGGATACTTACGATGAAACTCAAGCAAAAGAGCAATTCGTAAAAATGGATGAAAACAATACCACCCTTGATGCCAAAATAAACTTTGGAAACAATAACCCAACATTAAATGGCTTTATTGGTTTTGCTCACTTTGAGCGGGAACAAGATTTTTATAGTATTGGTGCCTTTCCATACAATGGCGATGACATCAGTGATTCAAATGCTATTTATGGTGAAGTCAGTTATAACTTTGCAAACGCTTGGACGGTTATTGCTGGCGGAAGAGTCGAGAAGGAAACTCAAAAGCGTGATTTCTCAATGCCTAATAACGACATTAATAATGTTAAATTAGATGAAAGTAATACCATCAGTTTGCCTAAGCTTGTGCTGCAATATCAAATTTCTGATGAAACGACTTTATCACTCAGCGGCCGTCGCGGTTATAACTCAGCTGGTGGGGCATTAAGTTGGCCAACAAAACAATATTACTATTATGATGCTGAAACCGTGAATACTTATGAATTTACAGTACGTAGTAGCTTCTCTGATAATGTAAATTTAAGTGCCAATATATTTTTTAACAACTTTGATGATTATCAAGCATTAAGCTCATCACGCACCATAGTGAATATGGATGATGCGCAAACATACGGCTTGGAATTAGAAATGTCTGCAATGATCACCGATGATTTTCAAGTTAATGCTGGCTTAGGTTTATTAAAAACCGAAATCAAAGATGCGGGTAATGATTATGCTGAAGCAACGGGTAATGAGTTGAACTCTGCACCAGAGATTACTGCCAATATAAGTGGTAAATACTGGCTGACTGAAGCATTTAACCTGGGTGTTTCTGTTAATTATGTTGATGAGTATTTTGGTGACTTTGCCAATACAGAAGAGCGAAAGGCTGGTGGTTATGTGCTAACGCGGCTAAACGTGAATTATGAGACAGAAAATTGGCTAATCGCTGCTTTTGTTAATAATGCCTTAGATGAACAAGAGCTGGTTAGTAACGAGCCGGTAGGTAGAGCCTACCCTAGAGGTTATTCATCCATCGTTGAACCAAGAAATATTGGTGCCTCAGTTACCTATTCATTTTAGGCACTGATAAAAGATTAGTTGTAATAACAGCGCTTTCTTATTTAAAGTTTCTTTCAGGTAAAGCGAAAGAAACTTTTTAATTATTCAAATCTACGTTCTAGGTTAAGTATGGCTATCTCACGTAATACCATGAAAGTTTGGCATGCTACGCACAAGTGGAGCAGCTTAATTTGTACTGTTTTTTTACTCATGTTATGCATCACAGGACTACCGCTAATATTTCATGCAGAAATTGATGAACTATCGTTACCCGAGTTTATTGAAGTGCAGTCAGAAAAGCAGGCGAGTCTAGCTGTTATTGAGCTGCTTGCTCGTGCTGAAAAGCCAGATTGGCCGCTGATCTTCTTATTTTGGGATGAGAGCAAACCAATGATCAGTGCCGTATTAGGCACATCAGTATCCGCCGGTGAAAGCGATGTGTTAATAGCCCCTTTTGATAGTCGAACAGGTGAGCGCTTAGCTGCTCCGGCAAAAAATGAAGGAGTGATGGCTTTTATTCTTGATTTGCATGCCAGCATGCTGATGGGACTGCCTGGTACGTTATTTTTAGGCTTTATGGGCTTTATATTTTTTATCTCGATTATCTCAGGGGTTGTCGTTTATGCGCCCTATATAAAACGGCTTTCTTTTGCCACAGTTCGTCAGAATAAAGATAAGAATATTAAACGACTAGATACTCATAACATGGTCGGGATTATAACGGTTGCTTGGGTAAGCGTTGTGACTATTTCAGGCATTATCTTAACCTTAGTAACCCCTTTAACGGCTATCTGGCAAAATGGTGAATTAGCGAAAATTAAGGCGCAATATCAAAATATAGCACCACTAAAAAAGTACGTTTCACCTGATATTGTTCTCGCCAATGTACTGAAAAAAGTGCCTGATGCCAATATAGCCTTTATGTCTTGGCCGGGCAGTCCCTACGCTACACCGTATCATTATACCGTGGGCTGGAAAGGGAATACGCCATTAACTGAACACTTATTAAAAGTTGCCTTAATTGATGCAAGTACTGGTGAAATATCCTCAATGAGAGAAACCCCTTGGTATTTAGATATGATCAATATCTCGGTGCCTTTGCACTTTGGTGATTATGGCGGTTTACCGCTTAAAATTATCTGGACTATTTTGAACATCATGGCCATTGTTACCTTGTGGACAGGCCTACTGTTATGGTTAAAAAAGCATAAGAAGGTCAGGGTAGGTAATACTCAGGAAATACCCAAAAATGCTTTAATAGAGATAGAGGGGCTGAGATGAAAACTAACACCGAAACTAAAGTTAAATATAGAACTAAAGTTGATGCAGGAAAAAAATTAATATCATCTCAGCCTGTTTGGCGATGGCCGTTACTGATAAATACCATTGCGTTAGTCGGTATTATTGCTGCGCTTATTGGCCATGGCTGGCTCGATATCCTATCGTGGTTATGTTTAGGAGCTAGTGTTGCTGTAATTTTTTATGCCTATTATCTTGCTCCCTATGAAAAGTAAATGAGTAATATTAACTTCAGGATTGTTCTGAAATGGATGAAGAAGCAGAACTAAAAGTTTGCTTATAATGTTTTTCCTTATCAATGAAAACCTTAAGTTAAAGTCATAGGTTAAAACTGTTAGCTATGACTTTAACGTTTTGAACAACAAGCTTGTTGTCATCTAAACTTCAAATAAAACATCAGTTCTGATGATGTATTTAGAGCCTTTTAATATAGGCTCTGAACTGTGCAAACAATGCATCGGATGTTGGCCATGAGGAAACACTAAAACACTGCCTTTAGGCGTTCTGATATTGATTTTTTTAATATCCTTGTCATGTCTTGCAGGCAGGTTTGGTTTATCTTTATGCACCAAGAATTGTGTAGCCCCGCCTTCAAAATCATCAGTCAAAAAGATTAGGAAGGTCATCTGACTCCATCGGTCTTCATAAGCTTGAGTTACAAGTTTTTTATCTATGACACGGCTGCCTGGCCAAGAGCCATCAATATGAGGGCTAAAAAAATCACCCTCTTGATAACGATAAAACCTAAATCGTGCGTTAATTCCAAGTGCATTTAACCCATGGAAATTATCATCACCGATGGAAAATAACGGCGCTACGCGTTGCCAAATAACAGAATCAGTGGTTTCATCTACTACCATGGTTACATTATCGTTGTGCCTGATATTTCTTGGTAATGAAACTGGCGCATCAGGCAAATAGCCAAGGTTTTCAGTTATATTAATAAATTTATTACACTCTTTTTCAGAGAGTACATTTAACAATTGAAAGGCACCTGGTACATCAGGAATATCTTTACGCGCAACAACACTGTCCTTATTGTCTGCTAGTCCAATGGAATATTCATCAACAGGTGTCCATGTAGGTAAATTAGGGTTTTCCGCCCCAGGCTCTCGTGCCACGACATAAAATGGACTGCTATTACTTTGCTCTTGGTTTAAGCTCTTCATTTGTTTAACACCTTAACTTGTGTAAATTGGCGATGTCCATCTGGTGACCCTCTGTAACCAAAACCACTTTGTTTTGCGCCTACCCATGGACTATCACCTTCGCCGCCAACGCTTTGGTTAATACCAACCATGCCTGCTTCTAATTGATTCGCAACGTCAAGCGCACCTTGAGCACCAAAAACGACAGCGCCTAGTCCATAGTCAGAATCATTGGCTCTTGATATCGCTTCTTCAATATTTTCATACCTTGCGATAGCAACAACAGGTCCGAATGTTTCTTCATTTTCTAGTAACATGTCCGGCGTAATACCTGATATCACCGTGGGTTCGATATACGGTGATTTTTGCGCCAAATCGCCAACGAGCAACTTTGCCCCTTTATCGATTGCATCAGATATATGATGGTTAACTTTTTGAAATTGATTGTCATTTATCAACGGGCCAATTGATGCTTCACGATCATCCCACGGGCCTGCTTTATAATTGGCGACCAGTGCCTTTACTCTTGCTTCAAATATATCAGCTACCTTTCCATCTACGTAGACTCTTTCTGTCGAGATGCACATTTGACCTGAATTTTCAAAGCTACTTCCAACCGCAAACCTAGCTGCTGCATCGATATTAGCGTTACGCATTACAATTAACGGATCATTACCACCTAATTCCATTATTAGTCGTTTCAAGCCAGAGCTAGCCCTTTTCATGATGTCTTTGCCTGCTTTTTGTGAACCAGTAAAAGCGATAATATTCACGTCTGATTCGACCACCATTTGACCAACGTCTTTACTGCCGTGGACGATTTGAAGAATATTTTCTGGTAAATGTTCATTTAACGCTGCAACCATTTTATCTGCGACTACAGGCGTTTCTTCTGAGGGCTTGAAAATCACAGTATTTCCGGCGACCAATGAAGGAATTATAAGATTAGCTGCCATTGCTAAAGGATAATTCCAAGGGGCGATTACGGCTGCAACACCTAAGGGTAAATATTGAATTTCAGTATGAGCACTTATATTTGTTGGTCTCAATGATAAGGCTACATTACTTGAAATATATTCAGCATTGTGAATAACACTAGAAACCTCACCCACAGAGCGACCGCCACTTTTGCCCATTTCCATACTTATCAGTTTTGCCAAACCTCTTTGCATCGGTGCTAAGGCTTCAAAAGCACGGGTGATGATGTCAACTCGTTCATTCAAAGGCACTAATTTCCATTGATTAAATGCTGTTCTGGCATTTACCACTTTTTCATTTATTTCATCTTGAGAAGTGATTTTCACTTCTCCAATTAACTCGCCAGAACTTGGGTTTATTGATTTCAATATATTATTCATAACAACACCATTAAAAGAAAATTATGTTTATACCGGTACCATTTGAACATGCGTCTTCAAGTGGAACGGTTGTAGCAACTTTATTGCAGGAACCAGCAATTGATGTCTGGTTTGTTTCTTTGCAATAACTTATGAGATAAGAATAATTAACAAGAGAAACAAAATAAAACAACACGTTGTTGTTATGGATACAACTTTAAATTGTATCCCTGTTGGATATATAGGGATAATCAAGCAGACCAGACAGACCATTGAGCTGACATAAAACCTTAAGTTGTTTGTACCGTCGAGGTTTTGGCTGAATGTTAATGTTATACCAAGTTGATTAAGTTCTTTCCCACTCAGCGAGAATTAAAAGGCTTAGA
>CAJXRC010000127.1 GCA_913058405.1 uncultured Colwellia sp.
ACGAGATCTAGTACGGTCTCGTGGGCTCGGAGATGTGTATAAGAGACAGGAACAAATCCTGCAAATGGAAGGGTAATTTGTCTAACCTTCAACCCCCCATGCTTTCTTATAGTTTGTTCTCTCGTTAATCCATTGTGTCTCATAAAATCATGACATTTGAAAGATGATGAATTTTTATCTTCTGTAAAATAAAAAACATCAAACTTACATCCGTTAAGCTCATAACATTCCTCAAATGCATTTTCGGTAATTTCAGAATGAAAAGAATAACAAACCTTAGCACCTAAATCAGTCAGTAGTTTATTTACCAACGTTTTGTCTTTATACCAAGCACCAAAGTCTATGTCGAAATCATGTTCTATAGGGCCTCCTTCCCGGTATAACCCTAACAAAGTACCAAACGCGGGCCAAACTTGTATGTTTTGTTTTTCCGATCCAATTACTACTTTATTTAATATTACATTAAACTGACTTCTAAATTGCTTTTTAAGCATGTATAAAAAATAGATTCCAACAGTATGCTTATACATTTGGCGGAATACTTTACTAACCATAATATTACTGTCAATTAATTCTTTTAATTTATTCAATATTTCCATTTTTCTTTCCATTTTTATAATTTATTTTAAAGTATGTCAGTCTTAAAACCATAACTATAGACTCAGTTACCAACACAGCCTTAACAACATTCAAAGCAGTAAATCCATCCGATACGTATAGGGAAAACAAGAGGATTAAATGTATTACGGCACCTAAAACAACAGTATAATTTGCTATATGTACTTTCCCTATTCCAGCAAAGGCAGGATAACCAAAGTTAACTGATAAAAAATTGATTATGGTAATAATCAAGAATAATTGTAAAATCTCTCCAGCTCCAATGAACTCATCACCAAAAATTAACACCATAATTTCATCGGCCCAAAACCCTACGCTGAAACAAACAATGGTCAAAATAATGACCATCACAAACACTATTTTCATTAAGAGTGTTGTATTATTGGTCTTTGCCATATATGGAAATAGAGCTTGTGCAATAGGTGCGGTTACGCTTTTTGATGCTTGGTATATCTTTTCACTCGCACCGTAGATTGCTACTTGCTGAACCCCTGCAAATGCTCCGACTAAAAATGTGCTGGCCGATGTATATATTGAGACTGCAGCTCGAGATATAAAAAACTGCACGCTTTCTTTAAATACATCTTTTACCTTTATTGTTACTGGTCTTTTTATCGAATACCCATTTGAATAAATAGATTTAACAGATAAAATAACAGCGATTAAGTTACTCATTGCATACAGTAATATAACAAGTTCAACGTCTGATTTATCACTGATACAGATAAAAACTAAGACAACATAACTAATTTTAGCGAAGAACATATAAACAGTGACATTCTTCATCTTTTCTATCCCTAGAAAAAACCAAGTAGGTAAAAAAGCCTGAAACAGAACATTTAAACTAATATAAACAGAGAGTAAAATCCCTCCTGTATCAACTGTTTTATAATAAGTAAATATTGTAATAGAGAGCAAAAATAAAAAGAAAAACCCTACCTTTATTAAAAAGATAGCTCCGATTAATTCATTAACATATGATTTATCTTCTCGTCGCTTGGATATTGAATATGTAGCTGAAAGGTTAAAACCAAAGTCAGTTATCACTAAAGCAATTGCGCAAACCGAAAGTGCAAACATTACTAAACCAAATCCATCAAGCCCTAGCACTCTAGATAAATAAGGCAGTACAATTAATGGTGCAATCATGTTGATTAATTGAAGAATAAACAATGCAGCTGAATTCCTAGCTACATTATGTGAGATTATTTTTTGTAACACGTTCACTACAATATATACCTATAAACAAAAATATCTGCACAACTCATCAATATATAAGAACGAACACTCATCGTAATGAAAGACTTCTTACTATTTCAATAACACCATGTAAAGATAATTCTATACGGTCTAACTCTGCATCATCAACTTTAGATAATGTATTTTTAATATCTGTAGTTGAAACATCTTCTGTTCTTGATAGGTAAACAACTTCACAAAGATCAGCAAGTTCGTCAAAGGTACCTTCCCAATCATCTCCCATGGCAAATATATCAACTTGATATTTAGTAATATCATCTCGTTTCTGTTGCCAATTATGTTCAGGAAAGACTTCTGTAACATATTTACAACTACCAAGGATTTCTGCACGCTCGTCATAAGAAAAAAAAGATTTTTTTCCTTTTATTTCGTTAAATTCATCAGAGGATATGCCAACAATTAACTTATCGCCAAGTAAGCTTAACCTTTTAAGTAACCGAATATGTCCGACATGGAATAGATCAAATGTCCCATAAGTAATAACTGTTTTCATTTTATTCACTTTCTGTAGTTGATAAACATTCCAAGCCTTGTATTCGGCTTGCGGGAGTTTTTGCAGTATTTTTAATGTAGAGTATTAGTTACTTTTTACTTGTTTTGAAATAGCGAATTAGTACTATTAATACAGATAGTATGCCAGCAAACATAGTACCTAATACGACTATCAGCGCACGTTTTGGTGTATCTTTAACATCAGGAACTTGAGCGGGGTCTATGGTCTTAAGTACATACTCATCTTTAACCTCAGTTAACATCATGTTTTTAGTCTGCTCTTCAATCAGTTGATAAAATACTGTTTCCATGGTTGCAACTTTAATATTAGCTAACTGATTAGTTAGATAGTCAATTGACGCTTGCGCTTCAACCTGATCCTGCTCGCGCATATATTCATTAATATCTTCAATCAACCAACTTAGCCACTGCTTAGCTAAAGTCGGTGAATAAAACTCAATATATATACTAACCATAAAAGTGGTTTTATCTTGTGATACGGTGAATATATCTAAAAACTCTTGATAAGCTTCCCATGGCGATGGTTTAGGTTTTTGAGGAGCCTTGACCTCTCTAAGCCATGCAGTACTAGCTTCATCGTATATTTTTTTATCTAAAATTAAAGTATCGGTTGTCATATCCCAGTTTTTAGATGCCATCAATGGCACTAACAAATCATGTTTAGTAATAAACTTTTCAATAAATGAGCGAGATTTCAAAATTTCTAGTGCTAATACTGTTTTATCACCGCCACCGCCAACGCCAGCAAGGTTTATGCCTGCAATGCTGGCTAAGCCGCCAAGTTGACCTGCCATTGCGCCAAGGCCACCTGCTCCACTTTCACTTGAAGCTGGAGCCAATATAGCTGAAGCTTTATAGATATTCGGCTGAGATAGAGCGAAAAAAACAGAAGCTAATGCAAAAAACATAGTGATAATGATAATGGTAAACTTACCTGCCCAAATAACACGCCAAAGCTCAGCTAAGTCTATTTCATCATCTTGGTTTTGAGTGTTTTGTAGCAGTAGTTGTTGCTGAAGTAATTGCTGTTGTAACAGTTGTGCACTCACACCATTTGGCATTGCTTGAGAGTTTCCTATTGAGCTTTCGACTGACTTTGACACTGTTCACCATATCCGATTTTCATATGTTACTTGTTAAGGCTTGACTAGCAACAATAAATTTCCCACATTATACAAATATTAGTAACAAAGTTAAAGGGATCGTTTGTTATAAACTTTTAGGAATGAAAATATGGATTCCAGCTTTACTTACTAGAGGAATGACATAACTTAAAAAAAGTAACAAACTTATTCACCACAGAAAACAGAAAGGCTTCGCTTTCAGAGAAAAACATTCAAGATAAGGGTGATGAATTTTATGTTTATTGTCGGAAGAAATATGGACTCCAGATTAGAGACTTCAGGAATAACGGCTATTTTGGTTTTTCATCAAGAATAGACAAAAAAGTAATTAATTTAATTAGTCCATCTTAAATTATTTTTAAGCTTTGTAATAACCCTGCCAAACGTTCAATTTTTATATTACTCAGTTGACGATAATCAAAATATGGGCAAACGATAAGTTTATTTTCACTATCGATAGCAAATTCGTCATCTAACCAAATTAAATTATCAACGAGTTTACCACTATTGATTAACGCTTTGGCATGGCCTTTACCACAAATAATATGCACTACTTCCTTGTTTGGTATTAATTGTGGTGCTGAGAATAACAAGGCAGTTTTACTTTGTGCTTGTAATAAGTGTTTATCACGATAATTTTGCCAAGTAGGCGCAAATGTTGAAAAGTTATAATATTTTTTATCTAAAGAATAAAGTAACTTAGCGTATACATTAAATACTTTTCGCCAGCCATTGCCACATGCTTGATTAATCGCGTTAATCTCACCTTCAACAAGTGAGGTAACTTCACGTAAACTTTGATATTCAAGCATGTTAGGTTTATTTGCTATATAAACAGCAAAGCTGAAATCATTGTCACCAAAACCTATATTATTCATTATCAACCTATTTATTTTCAATGCTGATACAGTTCTCTTATCAACTATTTTATCAATTCAATTTATATCTATGTTCTCGTCTTTTTATTTAGAATACTTTATAGCGACAGATTTTTACTAGATTTAAGTAGCATTCACTCTTCATCTTAATCAATTTCTAATAGTTGACCAATACAAATACTTATTTCATAGAGCAACATGCGCTATAATAATTCAATAGAAAGCGATATTAATCATACAAATATATAAGTAATCTGAACATTATGGACATAAATATACAACCAACAATTCTTTGGCACGATTATGAGACATGGGGTATATCCCCAAAGGTAGATAAACCTTCTCAATTCGCCGGCATTCGCACTGATCTTGATTTAAATATCATTGGCGAGCCAGAAATGTTTTATTGCACGCCGCCCGTTGATTACTTACCTCATCCTGAAGCCTGTTTAGTTACGGGTATCACGCCACAAAAGGCACAACGTGAAGGTTTGCCCGAAGCAGAATTTGCTGCACGTATCCATACTTTATTTACACAGCCCAATACCTGTGTTGCTGGTTATAACAGTATTCGCTTTGATGATGAAGTGACTCGTTATCTGCTTTATCGTAACTTTTACGACCCTTATGCACGTGAATGGCAAAATGGAAATAGTCGCTGGGATATCATAGATATGGTTCGCGCTTGTTATGCACTTCGTCCTGAAGGCATTAATTGGCCAACCGTTGAACGCGATGGTGAAGAAGTTGTCAGTTTCCGCTTAGAGCTATTAACAGCTGCAAACGGCATTAGTCATGAAGCGGCTCATGATGCAATGAGTGATGTTTACGCCACCATAGCAATGGCTAAATTGATCAAAGAAAAACAGCCTAAACTATATGATTTTATCTTTAACTTGAAGAATAAAAATCAAGTGAAGGATTTGATCAATACCGCAGAGATGACACCCATTGTTCATACCTCTAGTAAGGTGTCATCAGCTCATGGCTGTACAAGTTGGTTTGCTCCAATAAATTATCACCCCGTAAACAAAAATGCGGTGATCTGTGTTGATTTAGCACGTGATATCTCACCTTTATTAACCCTTAGCGCTGAAGAGATCAAAGCCCGATTGTATACTCGTTATGATGATTTAGCTCCTGATGAGCTGCCCATTCCAGTGAAACTGATTCATGTCAATAAATGTCCCGTTATAGCGCCAGCTAAAACATTACTACCAGAAAACGCAGAGCGCTTGGCAATACCGCGTGATACTTGCTTAGAGAATTTAGCTTTATTGAAGAAGCATGCCGAGCTAAGAGATAAATTAAGTGATGTTTTTGCTACTTCAGACTTTGATAATGATGATGTTGATGCCGAGCAAGCGTTATATGGTGGTAGTTTCTTTAGCCATAGTGATAAAGCGCAAATGGATATTTTACGTGGTCTATCACCTGAGCAACTCGCTAATCATCCGTTTCAATTTCAAGACGAGCGTTTAAGCGTATTACTGTTTCGCTATCGAGCAAGGAACTACCCGTACACCTTATCGACAGAAGAACAACAAAAATGGCAACAGTATTGCCAAAACAAACTGCAATATGGTGGGAAAGGTATTTTATCACTTGATGAATTTATGATGAAGATTGAAAATCTAGCCCATGAACATGAAACCGATAAAGCTAAAATGTCGGTATTAAAAGCTTTATATGAGTTCTTGCAAGGGTAGTTCACTCTCAAAGTTACTATTACTATTGATTATTGTGCTTTATGGCTTGAGCAGAATAACCAATAGTTAGCTTTAACAGTCAATCAAAGCAATTAACTAAACGATGAACTAACTAAAACAATGTACTAGCTAAAACCCAGTTTATTGGTAAGTTGTTCGTTCTAATTCATATTTCTTCATTTTATCGTAAAGTGTTTTTCTGGCTAAATTGAGTTCTTCCATAGTATCTTTAATACAGCCCTCATTACTTGCTAGTGCTTCCTCGATAAGAAACTTTTCAAAAAACTCAACTCGTTGAGTGAGTCCCATACTGCTAAGCATTGAGTTGGCACTGGTGTTCTTTTTAAAATTAAACGCTGCCGCCTCGCCCAATAAAATGTAACGCTCAGCTAAGTTACGTAATTCTCTGACATTGCCAGGCCAGCCATAGCTTAATAATTGTGTTTTGTGTTCTTGTGATAACGGAATTAATTCTTTTTTGTAACGCGCTGAAGCTATTCGAGCAAAATGTAAAAAGAGTAAAGGTACATCTTCAATACGCTCTCTCAAAGGCGGTATATCTACTTTCACTAAATTCAATCGGTAATAAAGATCTTCACGAAACAGCCCTTGCTCACATAACTCTAATAGATCTACCTTGGTAGCAGCAATAACCCTAACATCAAGTTCTACGCCTTCGTTAGCACCTAAACGAACCACTTTTCTTTCTTCTAATACTCTTAACAGTTTAACCTGTAAGGCCATTGGCGTGCTTTCTATCTCATCAAGAAATAAAGTACCTCCATTAGCGTACTCAAATTTACCAATGCGTTTCTTATCAGCGCCCGTGTATGCGCCCTTCTCTGCTCCAAACAGCTCACTTTCAATAATATTTTCTGGGATAGCACCACAGTTAAGTGCAACAAAATTACTATCTTTTCGAATACTGTGGTCGTGTAAATAACGGGCGACCAATTCTTTTCCGGTACCAGTTTCACCATCGATCATTATATCTGCAGGTGCATCCATCACTTGATTGAGTATATTTCGCATTTGCACAATGTTAGGCGAATTTCCTAATATTCTGGGGCCTGGTAAACAATGTGTTTCTATTTCTTTTTTGAGTTGTCTATTTTCAAGCACTAAAGAGCGCTTATCTAGCGCTCTTTTTACCGTATCAACTAGGTCATCATTATTAAATGGCTTTTCAATAAAGTCGTAGGCACCATTGCGCATCGCTTTCACTGCCATTGAAATATCACCAAAACCGGTCAGTAAAATAGTGGATAACTCTGAGTCAATATTTTTGACCTCAGCCATCAACTGATGGCCATCCATTTTGGGCATATTAATATCACTGATAACCACGCCTGGCCAAGTATCACTTAACTGATTAAGTAATTGGTGTGCTTGTGAAAAGGTTTGCACTTCAAAGTTTCTTAATTCGAATGTTTGCTCAATAGCACTACGGATATGTTCTTCATCATCAATAACAAAGACGACACCCAATTTTTCCGTTTCCATATTATTTTCCTTACTTTATACCAATCCGCATAACTATCTGATCATTTAATTAAGCGGAATGGTATTACCTGTTTACAGGCAAGCTAATGGTAAAAATAGCGCCGCCATCTGGGTGATTACTTACGTTAAGTTTACCTTGCATTGATTCAATAATTCGGTGCGAGATAGATAAACCTAAACCTAAGCCAAAGTTTTCTTTCGTGGTGAAAAAGGCCTCAAAAACTCTGTCGATATTATCAACTAAAATACCGGGTCCGTTGTCCCGTATTTCAATAATAACCTGTTCTTCAACGTCAGACACAGAAATCGTTATTTGTTTATGCTCTTGTTCACTAAGCGCTTGTATCGCATTACTCAATAAATTAACCAACACTTGTTCAAATCGAATAGCATCACCATATACATGTACAGGCTCTAAACAAGGTCTGCTGTTAAACTCTACCCTAGCGGCTTTAGCTTGATGTTTTACAATACTCATCGCTGCCATCAGACTCATTTGAACATCAACGTCAGTAGCAACACCTGTGCTTTTTTTAGAGAAGCTATTAAATTGGCTGACAATATCACTGAGCCGATCGACTAAACCAATAATGAGTGACAGGTTATTTTTTACTTTGTCTGACATACTGCGTTCTTGATACGCTAACGCATTTTCTGAATAACTTCGTAAGGCCGTTAATGGTTGATTGATTTCATGGTTAATACTTGCTGACATACTGCCTATGAGTGCCAGCTTTTCTGATTGAATCAATTCATCCCGCATTTTATTCATTTGAGTTTGTGCTTGTTGACGTTGCGCTATTTCCTCATGTAACTTGACATTACTTGCACTTAAATCAGCGGTACGTTCTTTAACCTTTTTTTCTAATAATTGTTGCGATTGCTTCAGTCTTCGCGCATTTTTAAGTCTTTCATTAGCAAATAATAGTAAAAACACCATCAATAAATAACCACTAGCACTGAGAATGATCAATAAATTTTGCTGCTTTTTCATAGGGGCAATGGAACTCCACAAATGAACTTGCCAGTTAGCGGTTTTCATCAATTTATTAAGCGCAAAAACTTCTTCGGACCCTGTATTTGAAGTAACTTCTAATAACTCGCTGTCCAGGTCATTTGGAAGATAGTGATTTGAAATATCTTCCACGTTTAGTGAAGATATTTCTTTATCGGTATAGCGTTTTTCTGCAATTAAATTAAGCTGTTTTGCTTTAGATAAATTACCAATAGTTTTTAACCGCCATTCAGGTCTATCTGAAATGAAGACCACATCATCAGGTGCAACAATTAAAAAATTAAAGCTGTCATTTAATACCGTTTTTTTATACTGTTCTTCAATATCTGCAATACTTATTTTTAATGCAATAACTCCGGCAATAACACCATCAATTTTCACAGGGTAAGCATAATAAAAGCCCCGTTTACCGCTGCTTAATCCCACAGCATAGTAATGAGAAAGTTTACCTTTTAGCGCATCTTGAAAATAAGGTCTAAAGGTGAAATTCATACCAACAAATGAATTAGGCAGTTGCCAATTGCTGGCACCAATAGTGATACCCTTTTTATCAATCAGGTAAATATCTGACGCCTGAGTCATGGTTCTAATATCTGCTAATAATTGATTAAGTTTAGTTATTCTTGTTTGTTCGTTAGGTGAGGTTAAGGCTTGTGATAGTAAGGGGTGTTTTGATAGTACTTTAGGGATCCTGTCAAAGCGACCAAGAATATTGTCTATATATCCCACTAAGTTAGATAGCTGCTGACTCGATTGTTGATGCATTCGTTGATAAGCGTTGTTCATACCTATCATTTGGGTCAGTTCAATAGTCAGGATTAGGCCAATCACTGCTACAGTGGCGACAATATAATTTTTACGCTCGGATTTTCCTTGATAGACCACAATTTTACCTTATGAATAAACGAATAGCAGTTTCAGTAATTTTATCAGGTATTATACCCAAACTACCTGAAGATGCAGGTTTCAGCTGGAATTAAAAATGCTTTTAGGTAAGGCATTGATTGAAGAGAATAGTTATTTTATTGTCAAAATCAATAACGAAGCATAAAGCACTTCTAAACCAGCCCTGTGGGAAAGGCTGAGCAAATATTACTCTGTGTTACTTTTCTTTTTAAAGGGCTACATGGATGGTGTTTTAGAGAATGCAGAAGCATATTATCCTGAATACCCCTTAATAAACAAATGCGCCTTGATCATGAATCGCTCAAACTTTCTGAAACGAGCATCTACAAATGGAACGGGTATATACCTCAGCTATTTGATATGAAACAAACACTTGGTTCCATATCAAATAGTAAAGTTAGTCTGAGCAAATTCTTAATTAAAAGTCGAATCTAACACCTACTTGTGCTTCAGACATGTCTTCTCCTGTCGAAGGTAGACGGGTCGTATCATTATCTAGTTGCTCAAATGATGCCCACATGCGGAACTTTTTAGAGAAATAACGAATGTATTCAACTTTAATAGAGCTAACATCGCCTTTTATGTCACAAGAGTTTACCGCATATCTAGCATGTATTTGATTGTTATCTTGACGCCATTTCCCATATAAACCTACGGTTGAACGATCTTCATCAACACATGCGGTTACGCCGCCGACTTTACCCGACTCTTCTGCTGAGACTAACCTAACGTTACCAGAAGAGTTACCTTTATAAAGATCAAAGTCTTCTTCAGCCAAATGATAAAAGGCTGATACGGTAAACGCTTTTGAAATATCATACCAAGCTCGAAAACCGTACAAATTACCGGTGTTTTCACCTTGCTGATCTGCTGCTAATGCTGCTTGAAGTTTCAAACTTTGGTTTTTATATTGCGCTGCTACTTGGTATTGATCAATAGAGTCGCCATCTTGTTTCTCTGTTTGAATGGCTGCACCAAACTTCCAATTATTGTATGTTTTTTGCCATTGCAGCATATCATCATCACGAATAGCACCTTGACGCAATGAATCTAATCCATCAGAAAAGTAAGCACTGCGTACATATTGATGCCATATAATGGTTTGAGAACCATAAGTAACGGTACCAAACTTACCTTTAAGACCAACATATATCTGACGCATTCCTGCTTTTTGGTTCTGATTGAAATTAACGCCATCATCCCCGCGTAAACCATACTCAACCTTACCTATACCTGTTAAATCATCAGTCAATTTGACCTCAGCATTAACACCAATTCGACTTAAGTAATCTCTACCATTTGCTGCATCATCAGAAGTACCACTATCAACATAATCAGCACCCAAACGCAGCGAGCCATAGAATGAGCTATCGACATCACTTGCATTAGCACTTGCACAGCTTAATAACAGTACGTTTAAAAAAAATAGTTTACTTGTTTTATTCACTTGAACACGTTTCATGTATTTCCCCTTTATTTTAAGAAGTTATTATCTTTATAAATCGTCAACGATGATTACGTTAAGCCGACAGTTTGTTATCGCAATGTTCACGCCAATTTATGAATAAAGCTGCAGATAAAAATAAATAGCACGATAACAATTACTTACATTAAAAATAGAAATTTTTCAGGGACGTTAGTTGGGTGGGATATCACCCCCAAGGCTTACTGGTGTATGTAGAAATCCCCCCATAAGAAAAAATAAGGCATATAAAACCAAGGAATAAGGGCGAGCGATTAGCCACTATTACTCGTAATTAAAGGGCTCGTTAGCATTAAGCCCATTGAATTATTTTCGGTAATTCTAATAGGCGGCTTTCCACACATAGTCATTTTTTTATGGGTGGATATCAATACGTAATATAGGCTAAGATAATGAGTAAAAAAAATAATAACCTTTATTAACAATAAGATGAAAACATGGCAGTGTCTTTGCAAAACATAAATTAGAACTATTATAATAAACAACACTGTGAGGAAATTTATGACAGATATTCAAGACAAAGCAACGCCATTGCGTATGCTCGTATTGGGGCCAGCATTAATGCTGTTTACCTTATTAGTACCTTCTCCCTTTGAAGGTATGTCTGCAGATGCATGGCACACCCTAGGTTTAGCACTGTGGATGGCTACTTGGTGGATATCTGAAGCAACACCTGTTTCGGTTACTGCCTTTTTACCCTTAATAGTTGCGCCAATTGTTGGCATAGCCCCCATTAAGGTAACTACATCATCTTACGCACACCCATTAATATTCCTATTCCTTGGTGGATTTTTTATCTCCATTGCGATGGAACGGTGGAACTTACATAAACGCATTGCCTTAAAAGCGATGTCGTTATGTAGCACTAAACCCAGCCACCAAATTGGCGGCTTAATGCTTGTTACCGCTTTCTTATCAATGTGGATGTCAAATACAGCAACTGCAGTCATGATGTTACCTATCGCCTTATCTATTATCGAAATGGTTAAGCAGAAGCAAAATGGTAGTACCCCTGAAAACTTTTCAAAACCAATGCTATTAGCCATTGCTTTTTCCGCAAGTATTGGTGGCTTAGCGACCTTGATTGGTACCCCTCCTAATGCATTGATGGCGGCTTATCTAGCCGATAGCTACAACATTGAAATTGGATTTGCCCAATGGATGATTATCGGCGTACCGCTAAGTGCAGTATTGTTGGTTCTTTGTTGGTTTATTCTTACTAAGATTTGCTACCAAGTTAATGAAGGAGAACGCGTTGATACAAACAGCATGTTTAAAGAGAAACTTCAGGAACTAGGCCAAATGAACAAAGGTGAAAAACTCGTTCTGTTTTTCTTTGCATTTGCAGCGATCAGTTGGATATTTAGACCATTAATTGCCAAATTGACTGGGCTAGCTATATCAGATACTGGCATCGCGATGTTTGTAGCTTTGTTATTATTTGTTGTGCCTGTTGACCGTAAAAAAGATATTCGTATTTTAGCTTGGGAAGATACTAAGAAGTTACCTTGGGGTGTATTGTTGCTTTTTGGTGGTGGATTAGCCTTAGCCAGTTTAATCAAAAAATCAGGACTAGCAGGTTACATAGCCACTCAGCTTGAAGCAACGTCGAGCATTCCTGTTATTGCTGCTGTTTTAGTCGTTACTATTACGATCTTATTTTTAACTGAAGTAACAAGTAATACCGCAACAGCTGCTAGTTTTTTACCTTTACTTGGACCAATAGCAGTAACATTAACTGATGGCCCTTTAATGTTAGTTATTCCAGCCGCATTAGCTGCTAGTTGTGCCTTTATGATGCCAGTAGCAACACCGCCAAATGCTATCGTATTTAGCTCCGGGGAATTACGTATTGCTGACATGGCCAGAGCAGGTTTCTGGCTTAATATTGCAGCTATATTTATGATAGTTTTATTGATGTTAACTACCGTGCCTATGGTATTTAATTTATAAATAAAGTTTTCTTATTCTCGATTTAAACACCAGATGATGCATCTGGTGTTTATAACCCGCGACCATTCAAAGTGTCTTAATTGAAATAGCTCAAGTACTCTGAAACACGCACCTTAATTGGTAACGGGTATAAATCACAGGCTAGCTCTAAGCATTTCAACGTAGATAGTGAAAATAGATACGCTAAGTTACACTAATTGCCACCTTTGCATTTATTAAGAAAAACACTCAAAACGTCCCTCTTAATGCTTAACTCGATGATATCTTTACTCCTCCTATCCTAAAAGAAGGTTATTCGCTAAAGCGAGATCATTACTCATGTAGTTAATACTTATTGTGAGTGGTCTGCTGAATACTATAAAAAGTAGCGAGAGAACTGCCAGAATAAACTTACAAATAGTAATAAAGACATTCTAATTTGATTGTGGTTGTGGTTGTGGTTGTGGTTGTGGTTGTGGCGAAGGTTGTAGAACTTAGCTATAAAAATAAAGCTGTGGTAGTTGATTTATCACTTTGCATATACCCGTGACCATTCAAAATGCATGTTTCAGTGGGAGAAAAAAACGATTTA
>CAJXRC010000128.1 GCA_913058405.1 uncultured Colwellia sp.
TACGAGATCTAGTACGGTCTCGTGGGCTCGGAGATGTGTATAAGAGACAGAAATATACCTTCCTAACTATTCCCATACTTTTTTCCTAAACCCATACTTTTGGCTGGTTTTTTTTGCGTTTTTATTTTTTAGAGTAGAACCATCTCAAGACTTAGCGTGTTTATGGCTAACAAAATAAAAATTAGGAATTAGTGATGAGTGAAGCAAACTTACTTTTTGAAAACCGAGATGGTATTGCCTGGTTAACATTAAACCGCCCGAAAGGAATGAATGCAATCAATGGTGAAATCATTGAACTTTATGAAAAGTATATTCCTGAAATAGCTAATAATGATGAAATTAGAGCCGTTGTTATTACTGGCACTGGTGCTGCTTTTTGTGCAGGGGCAGACTTAAAAGAAGTATTGGCATCACAAAAGCTACCTCCTGGAGAGAAAGACTTTTTAGATCGATTATGTGAAAACGTATTTAATCCACTACGTGACTTTCCAAAGCCAGTAATTGCAGCGTTAAATGGTATTACTATGGCGGGCGGTCTAGAAACAGCTATGTGTGCAGATATAGTGGTGGCTGCTGAAAGTGCAGTCATTGGTGATGCTCACGCGAACTTTGGCGTATACCCTGGCGCTGGAGGGGCAGCCTTATTACCTCGAATTATCCCTCACAATGTAGCTAAGTATTTATTGTTTACTGGTGAAACTTTATCTGCACAAGAAATGAAAACATATGGCTTTGTTAACGTAGTTACAAATGATGATGAGCTACAAGATAAAACACAAAAACTTGCACTCAAAATTGCCTCAAAAAGCCCAATTGCACTTCGTCGTATGAAAGAAGTGGCTAATCAAGCTTTAGATAAATCGAGAGATGCAGCATTAGAGCATGAGCAAGTATTGTTAAGAAAGCATATGCGTTCATACGACTTTACCGAAGGCTTAACTGCGTTTTCTGAAAAACGTAAACCGCAATTTATCGGCAAATAGCAAGAGTTGCTTAATTAAGCTAATAATAGGAACCAAGAACATGAGTAATATTTATATCGCAGGTGTTGGCATGACTAAGTTTGGTCGACACATCGAACGTACATTAGAAAGTTTGACTGGCGAAGCAATTGAAAAAGCACTTGCTGATGCTGGTTGTGATAAAGACGAAATTGGAACGGCATTTTTCACTGGCTGTACTCAAGGCCATTTACATGGTCAGGGTATGGTACCCGGACAAGTTTACTTAAGTAAAAATGGTATTGAAGGTATCCCTATCTTTAATGTTGAGAATGCTTGTGCTTCAGGTAGTTCAGGTTTTTATCTAGCCAACCAAATGCTTAAATCAGGTGCATGTGATATTGCACTAGTTGTTGGCGCAGAGAAGATGAATGTAGCCGACAAAGCTAAGATGTTCTCTGTATTTGATGGTGCATGGGATGTGAGCAATCCAGAGCAAAACCTTAAAACTTTATTAAAGCCTGCTGAAGGTTTTGAAGTGCCACCAGGTACAACCTCAGAGCGCCCTTATAGTGTGTTTATGGATGTATATGCAGCTTTTTGTCGTAACCATATGAAAACATTTGGTACAACTCAAAGACAAATAGCGGCAGTGAGCGCTAAGAACCACCAGCACTCAGTTCATAATGAATTGTCGCAATTTAGAGACCCTTATACGATTGATGAAGTAATGGCAGCTCCACCAATTACTTACCCTTTAACTTTACCTATGTGTGCACCTATTTCAGACGGTGCGGCAGCGGTTGTGGTTTGTAATGAAGAAGGGCTGAAAAAATTAAATGCCGAAAAGCGCGCTGTTCGAGTACTTGCTGCTGTTATTCGCAGCGCTACTAGCCGACCAGCTGATCAGTGGGATCAGCACTGTGAGCATTTAGCGGCAAAAGAAGCCTATGAAATAGCGGGTGTTGGTCCACAAGATATGGACGTGGCTGAAGTTCATGATGCAACAGCAATGGGTGAAATTTTACATGCTGAAAACCTTGGTTTAGTTGGTTTTGGTGAAGCTGGACCAGCTGCAGAAAATGGTGACTTTACAATTGGAGGCCGCATTCCAATTAACCCATCAGGTGGCTTAGAGTCTAAAGGTCATCCGCTAGGTGCGACAGGGCTTGGTCAAATTCATGAGCTTGTTGTTCAACTTCGTGGTGAAGCCGGTGCTCGTCAGGTTGTTGGTGCTAAACATGCGGTACATGAAAACAGCGGTGGGTTAGTAGGTATTGAAGAAGGCGCTGTGTCAATTAACATTTTAGCAAAAGCTTAATTTTATTAAGTGGCTAGTATCGACCTTGTAAAAGATTAATGTAATGAGGAATAAATAATGAACTTCCAAATGACTGAAGAACAAGAAATGGCCGTTGAGTCGGTTCGTAAATTCGTACAAAACGAGATTGAACCAGAAATTAGAGCTCACGGTGAAAGCCACTTTAGCAAAGAACAATTGGTAAAGTGGAGCAGTAAATTATCTGAATTTGGCTATATCAGTGCTCCACACCCAGAAGAAAGTGGTGGCTATGGAATGGACTGGAAAACGCATCTTTTAATTTGGGAAGAAGTTGCGGTAGGTTCATTAGATCTCGCGCTTACTGGGTTAATTAACGTAGCAGGTATTGATTTGTTAATTAATAATGCTCCTCAACATGTCATTGATGAGTATGTACCAGGTTTAATTTCGGGTGAGAAGTTTATTTCTATTGGTATTTCTGAACCAGATGTGGGTTCAGATGTAGCTGCTGTTAAAACTCGTGCGGTAAAAGATGGCGATGAGTGGGTTATTAATGGCGAAAAAACTTGGATTTCAAATGGCGAACATATGGATATATTCGTTTGTACCTGTAAAACAGGCGAAGGTGAATTAACGCATATTGCTATTCCTGCCGACACACCAGGTTTAGAAGTTAAGGGAATTGAAAAAATGGCGTTAAACAGCCAGTCAACTTCTCAAATTTTCCTTGCTGATGTTCGTGTGCCTGTAGCGAATACGGTTGGCAAAGAAGGTGATGGATTAAAAAATACATTGGTAACGTTTGAACGTGCTCGTTGTCATATGGCGGCTTGGGGTTATTCAATTGCTCGTCGTGCGCTGGAAGAATCTGTTAAATATAGTCAAGAGCGTACACAGCATGGCAAACAGATTGCGGGTCACCAGCTAATTGCACTTAAAATTGCTAAAATGGCAACTGAAATTGATGCGGCTCGACTATTAACTTTACGTGCTGCTGACATGATTGATAATGGTATTCGTTGTGACAAAGAGTGCTCAATGGCGAAATGGTACGGTACTGAAATAGCGGTTACTGCTTGTCGTGATGCTGTGCAAATACACGGTGGTAATGGTGTTACTAAAGAATTTATTGTTGAACGTTTAGCTCGTGAAGCGATTGTTGGACCAATTCCTGATGGGACTACAGAAATTCAGCAGTTGTTAATTGCTCGCTTGTTAACAGGTATTCAAGCATTTAAATAATTCTATCGTTGGTTACTGCAAGTTAACCAGCATGTGTATAAAAATTTGAGAGAAAGTTCATGAATTTGCAAGATAAAGTTGTTGTTATAACAGGTGGCGCTTCTGGCTTAGGTAAAGCGACAGCAGAATATTTAGTAGCAGAAAAGGGCGCTAAAGTTGCCTTGTTTGACCTAAATGAAGACGCAGGCAATGCGACCGTGGCTGAGCTTGGGGAAGATAAGGCTATCTTTTGCCAAACTGATGTAACAAGTGAAGAAAGTATAGATGCTGCGATTGCTGCTGTAATGGATAAGTTCGGTGCAATTCACGGTGACGTTAATGCGGCTGGTATTCCACTACCGTGTAAAATTTTAGATAAAGAAGGTATTGCTTCAAGCCTAAAAAAATACGCTACGGTAATTAACGTTAATTTATGTGGTGTATTTAATGTGATGGCTAAATGTGCTGAACAAATGGCAAAGAATGAGCCAGACGAAAAAGGTGAACGAGGAGTGATTATAAACATTTCATCGGGGGCAGCTTTTGAAGGGCAAATTGGTCAAAGTGCATATTCAGGTTCAAAAGCCGGAGTTAATGGTATGAATATTCCAGCTGCACGAGAATTAGCCCGTTACGGTATTCGTGTAAATTCAATTGCACCAGGTTTATTTGGTACGCCTATGGTTAAGTCGCTAGGTGAAAAAGTGGTTAATTCACTTGTAGAAATGTGTGAAGCGCCTAAACGTATGGGTGAAATGGAAGAGTTTGCACATACTTGTTCTTTCTTATTTGAAAATGGCTATATGAATGGTCGTATTGTCCGATTAGATGGCGCTACAGTGATGCAAGCTAAGTAAGTTCTTAATAAGTTATTAAAGCACCTTTAAGGTGCTTTTATACCAATTGCATTAAATATTTAGTCAGTTCAGAGCTGTGTCAGGGGAGTTAGAACAAAGCAAATTGATGCAGGTGTAGCATTCTCCACTAAAGCAATTTGTAAAGTTATTACTCTCCTGACAAGCTCCCGAAGGGCGAGTTTAAAAGGCTTATATGCTTGCGTTATTGATTTTGATAAGGGAATAACCATTACCTGCAACCAATGCCTTGCCTCTAAGCCTTTTAACTCTCGCTGAATGATCAAATATTTAATTTAATTGGTATTATAACGTGGAGAAAATGAAATGGGACCACTAAACGGTATAAAAGTTGTTGAGTTGGCTGGCTTAGGGCCATGTCCGGCAGCTGGTATGATACTAGCTGACTTTGGGGCTGAGGTTATTTTAATTGAACGTAAAACGGCTAACCCTAACGCTGGTATTGATTTAGATAGCAATAAAGATGCTTCATTTTTTAAGCGTGGTAAAAAGTCGATTGCACTAGACTTAAAAAATCCTGATGATGTTGAAACAGTATTGAAGCTTGTTGAGCAATCAGACGTGTTAATTGAAGGGTTTCGCCCAGGCATTACTGAAAAGTTGGGGCTTGGACCGGAGGTTTGTCATCAGCGCAACCCAAAACTCGTATATGGTCGTATGACTGGTTGGGGGCAAACAGGACCTTTAGCAAAAAATGCTGGCCATGACATCAACTATGTATCAATTACTGGAGCCTTGCATTATGGCGGTTTACCTGACGATGCACCATATCCAACACCAACCTTAGTGGGCGATATTGGTGGTGGCACCTTACCATTGGTCATTGGTATAACTTCAGCGCTTTTATATGCACAAAACACTGGCCAAGGGCAGGTGATTGATGCAGCTATTTGTGACGGCACCATTTATAGCATGGGGTTGTTAACCAGTATTAGGGCGCAGGGGTTGCTACGTGAAGAAAAAGGGCAAGACTTTTTCGGCGCAGGATCTCATTGGTGCAATACTTATCAATGTGCTGACGGGAAATATGTTTCAGTTCAAGCGTTAGAGCCTAATTTTTATAAAGAATTAGTTACATTGTGTGGCTTTGCTGATGATGATGACTTTGCTCAGCAGAACAATAAAAAGTTGTGGCCTCAAGCAAGAGCAAAAATGGCGGCATTTTTTGCAAGTAAAACTCAAGCACAATGCAACGATATTTTAGAAGGAACTGATGCTTGTTATGCACCTGTTTTATCTATTCCAGAAGCAGCTGAGCATGAGCATATTAAGGCGCGTGGCTGTTATACAGGTGAAGGTCAATATTTACAGCCAACACCTGCGCCTAAGTTTAGTGTTAGCCAGCCTTGTATTGGTGAAATTCCTAACGTTGGGCAACATACAGCAGAAATTTTAAATTCGCTGAACAAGTAAATACGAATACTTAACCTCGCACTGGTAAGTGCATTTCTCCTCTGTAGGCTAATTGACTTGGAATGTCCTCGCTTTTAGCCTCTTTTTATTCCTTTTAAAATTCTACATCTTCTTGTATTTGTTCTTTTGTATTAAAAGATGCCTACTTTAGAGTAAATACTTAACTCTGAGCTATCCCCACGAATAGTAAAATAAAGTCAAAGAGTTAGGGAACATTCATGGCATTTGGTGATCAGATCTTTCGCCAAAAAAAACCAACACAGAAAACACCATGAATGCACGCTCTATATTGAACAATCTTGTCTCTTTTGTCAGCCATAAAATGCATAAAACCCGCAAACAGGCCGTTGTCGCCTGTGTGCGAAGCTTGATTGAGAGCGGTTCGGCCACTGTGACCAGTATGGGGCGCGGTATCCGTTCCAATGCCTATGAGAAACACCGTATTAAGCGGGCTGACCGGCTGTTATCTAATGGTCACCTCCAGCGTGAAGTACCGTTTATCTATGCAATGATTTGCCGGTTATTTTGTACCTGTAAACATCCTGTCATTGCCGTTGACTGGTCAGATTTGGATAAGTGCAAAAAGCACTTTTTACTTCGCGCCGCAATTGTCGTTAAAGGGCGGCCTATTACCCTTTATCAGGAAGTGCATGATAGAAAAGCCAGTGCAAAAGCGACTACACATAGAGACTTTTTAGAGATATTGCACACGCTCTTACCGGATACCTGCCAGCCCATTATTGTCACTGATGCGGGCTACAAATCGCCGTGGTTTCGTGAAGTGCAGGCATTGAGATGGCATATTGTCGGACGTGTGCGAAAGCCACATTTATATTCGCTGGATGGCGGTAATGAATGGCAATCTATCGCTGAGCTTTATCTAAAGGCTACAACACGGCCCAAGCGATTTGATAACGCGCTTATCGTCAAGTCACGACCTTTTGCCTGTACCTTGGTGTTGGTTAAAGAGAAAGCGAAAGGTCGACGAGCGTTTAATGCCAATGGCTCGCGCCAACGGGATACCAATTCATTGAAATATGCTGATGGCGCAAGAGATCCGTGGCTACTGGCGACGTCATTGCCCTACCATCGTCACTTATCTAAACAAGTCATCGATATTTATCGCCAGCGCATGCAAATAGAAGAAGGCTTTCGGGATATGAAAAGCACGCGCTTTGGTCTGGGGTATGAAAATAATCGCAGCACAACCAAGACACGCATTACTGTTCTGGTCTTGCTTACCACACTGGCTTCGTTAGTGGCTGTACTGTTGGGCATGCTATTAGTTGTCAGTAACAAGCATCGACGCTTTCAGGCAAATACCGAAACAAAATCCGTACTATCCTTTCACTTTCTTGGCTTGAGAGCTTTTAACACCTCAATGCGATTTACCCTGCATCAGTGGAAAAAGACGATCCGCTGGCTTGATGAACTCACCGCTGAAGCTTGCATGAGCAAGATTACATGCTAAATTCGTGGGGATCCCTCAGTACTTAACTGCATGTTTGCCAATTTTGACCTGATAATTGAGCTCAAAGACAGTTTACTTATAGTCATGAAATTAGAACATTATAATTATTAAGAGAGTTAGAGATGAAAGTTAATTTTAGCAGCCAATTCCAAAGTATTGTTGATAAATGGGGAGACTTGGAAGCAATAGTTAACGTAGAACGTGACCGCCGTTTTACTTATCGAGAATTTCATTTAGTAACTAATAAAATAGTGAACATGCTTTCGACGACGTTTGGCATGGAAAGAAATGATCGCTTTGTTAATATTTTAGATAACGACAACATGGCGTTATTTCATTTCCCTACTATTTTTAAATCACATTTTACTGGGGCTTTTACTAACTCACGCGATGCTATTGCTGAGCATGAATGGCAAATAGAATATTCTAAACCTAAAGTTGTATTTATAGAGAATATGCACTTAGCAACGCACTTAGAAATGCTAATTGGGCATGGCATTAAAGTGGTTTGTATGGATCCAATTCCTTCTGAGTTTGAAGGTAATGACAACCTGTTTTATTTATGGGATCTGTTAGCGCAGGTATCTGATGAAAATCCAAATATGGAGATTGATGATAGAGAGCATCAATCTATCATTCGTTTTACAGGTGGTACGACAGGTAAAGGTAAGCCAGCGGTGTATTGTGCTGATAATTGGCTAGGTTTACGCGATACTTTGTATGCGTTAGATGAAGCTTGCTTTGATACCAATACTAGAATGCAACATATTGCGCCAATTAGTCATGGTAGTGGTATGTTCTTAGTGCCTACATTCTTTAGTGGTGGTTGTAACATTACTTTAAATGAACCTGATTTGGTGAAATATTGTCAAACCATTGAGACAGAAAAATCAACTCACGCTTTTCTTGTACCAACTATACTTTATCGTATGCTTGAGATCCCAGAAGTGCAAGATGTTGACTTTTCAACCATGCAAAATATGTATTATGGCGCTGCGCCGATGAGCCCTGCAAAACTAAAACTGTTACAGAAAAAATTCGGTAATATTTTTATTCAGGCTTATGGCTCAACTGAGCATTTTGCTATCGCGCTTTCATTAAGTAAATCTGATCATTTATGTGAAAATGGTGACGATAAGCACTTGTCTTCAGCAGGTCGTGTAACTGCTGGTGTTGAAGTTGAAATTATGGACGATGATGGCGAGCCCGTAAAAAGAGGAGAAATAGGTGAGTTTTGGCTACGCTCTCGTGGTGTTTGTTTAGGCTACTTAGACAACCCTGAAAAAACAGCAGAAGAGTTTTATGACGGCTATTGGAAATCAGGTGATATGGGCTATAAAGATGAAAATGGCTATATTTACTTAGTAGATCGTAAAAAAGATATGATCATTTCTGGTGGCTTCAATATTTATGCCACTGAAGTTGAAGCGGCAATTAATGCTCATAACGCAATTTTTATGTCAGCAGTTGTTGGCATTCCTCATGAAGAATGGGGTGAGGCTGTTCATGCCGAGGTTATGCTAAGAGAAGGTGAACAGGTGTCAGAGCAAGAGCTAATTGCTTTTGTTAAAGAGTCATTAGGTAGTTATAAGTCACCAAAATCAATAGTAATTGTTGACCAATTACCACTTACTGTCGTTGGTAAGGTGTTAAGGAAAGATGTACGTAAAAAGTATTGGGAAAACTCAGACAGAGCCGTTGGCTAAGGTTTAGGGGAGAGATATTATGTCAGCCCAAGAGCAAGTGGTAGTTGAAGATCAAGCTTGTGAATTTGCATTGCAGCTGAAAAAACAGCAGCAAGCTTATTTAGCAAATCCTATGCCTTCAGCAGATGAGCGTATTGCACGATTAAAGCGTTTAAGGAAGTCTTTATTAGCCCACCAAGATGAGTTGATTGAGTCACTAAATAAAGACTTTGGTCGCCGAAGCCCTGAAGAAACTTTGTTGTTAGATGTTTTACCTAACATTAATAACATTGATTACTGCGTTAAGCGCCTTAAAAAGTGGATGAAAACTGAAACTCGCCATACGGACTTATTAGTGCGACCTGCAAAGGTTGAATTAATGTATCAACCAGTTGGTGTAGTTGGCATTATTGGTGCGTGGAATGGCCCTATAATTGTTACTTTTGGTCCCTTGGTTACCGCGCTTGCTGCCGGCAACTCTGCCATGATAAAAATGTCTGAGTTCAACCCTGAAACTAACAAAGTCGCTAAGAAAATTATTGCCGAAGCGTTTGATGATTCACTAGTGTCAATTTTTGATGGAGAAGCAGAGGCATCTGCTCGCTTTTCTGCATTACCGTTTAACCATTTAATGTTTACTGGCTCAACAGCAGTAGGTCGCCATGTTATGCGCGCAGCTTCTGCAAACTTAGTACCGGTAACTTTAGAGTTAGGTGGTAAGTGTCCAGTGATTGTTTGTCCAGATATGGACATTGACGATGCTGTAAGTCGATTTATCTATGGTAAATGTGCTAATTCAGGTCAAATTTGTTTATCACCAGATTATATATTATGTCCTGAAGGTAAAGAGCAAGCTGTAGTAGATGCATACTGTAAGCGTTTCAAAGAGATGTTTCCTGCGTTTAGCTCTACAACAGATCATTCAAGTGTTCACTCTGAACGTCATTTTCAACGTTTACAAGAAATACTATCTGATGCCAAAGCCAAAGGAGCAACAGTAATATCTGCTAACGGTCAGGAACCAGATCCAAAAACTCGTATGATGCCGACGCATTTAGTGTTGAATGCTACTGAAGATATGATTGTGATGCAGGAAGAAATTTTTGGTCCAATTTTACCAATTAAAGGCTATAAATCAGTAGAAGAAGCTGTTAGTTATATTAATCAAGGTGGTCGTCCGCTTGGTCTTTATATCATGAGCTTTGATAAAACTACACAAGACTACATTTTAAATCATACACATTCGGGTGGTGTGAGTATTAATGAAGTTGTCTCACATGCACTTTGTGACGATGTACCTTTTGGCGGTGTTGGTGATTCTGGTATTGGTCACTATCACGGTCATGAAGGTTTTAAAGCGATGAGCAAGGCGAAAACAGTGCTGAAACGTGGCAAATTTTATCCTGGAAAATTCACTGCGCCGCCGTACGATAAAGGCTTTTTGCGTCCTATTTTAAAATGGTTACTTCGTCAGTAAATCATCAACACTATTACAACAGGAATTAAAGATGTTTGATTATATTGTTATTGGTGGCGGTTCAGCTGGGGGCGTGTTAGCACATCGCTTATCAACCGATCCGAACAATAAAGTATGTTTGTTAGAAGCTGGTGGTGCTGGTAACAATAAGTTGGTTTCAACGCCAGGTGCTTTTGCTGCACTTATTCAAGACTTTAAAATAAATACCATCAACTGGCGTTATAATACATTGGCGGATAAGTCGATGAATAATCGCACACAATACCAACCACGCGGCAAAATGCTAGGTGGCTCTAGTGGTATTAACGGCATGGTGTACATTCGTGGTTGTAAGGAAGATTACGATCATTGGGAAAGCCTGGGCAACAAAGGCTGGGCTTATGATGATGTACTACCTTACTTTAAAAAAGCAGAAAACAATGAACGTGGTGAAAATAAGTACCACGGTGTTGGTGGTCCGCTAGAAGTTAGTAATGGTGATGAAAGTTTTGATGTTTATAATGGCTTTATAAAGTCAGGCCTTGAAAAAGGCTATAAAATGAATGAAGACTTTAATGGCGATTATCAAGAAGGTATTGGCTATTATCAATTTACGGTGAAAGATGGCAAACGCGCTGGCGTTAAAGCTTGTTATATAGATCCTGCAATGGAGCGCAGTAACTTAACCGTTGAAACAGGTGCTCAGGTTCAACGTATATTATTTGAAGGCAAACGAGCGGTCGGTGTTGAATATATGCAAGACGGTAAATTGGTTACCGTAAAAGCTGCAAAAGAAGTATTAGTTTGTGGCGGTACTTTTAATTCTCCGCAAATGTTGATGCTATCAGGCATAGGTCCTAAAGCAGAACTGGAAGAAAAAGGCATCGAAGTTATTCATGACTTACCAGGTGTTGGCAAAAATTTACATGATCATCCTGACGTTATTTTAGTGGTGAAAAGTAAGAAGAAGTCAGGTATAGCACTTAATCTCGTGGGAACAATTAAATCAACCATCGCTCTGTTTAAATATGCGTTAGCAGGTAAAGGGTGGTTAGCTAGTCCACCAACTGCGGCAGGTGGCTTTATTAAAACTTCACCAGAAAAAGAACGTCCAGATGCGCAATTACACGTTGTGCCGTTAGCTTACCGTGATCATTGTCGTGATTATAAAATCATGACCAAATGGGGGTATAGTGTAATTATTAATACATCAAATCCTAAAAGTCGTGGCGAGTTAACATTAAAAGACAGTAACCCGATGACTCCTCCTAACATTAAGTTAAATTTGTTATCACATCCTGATGATATGAAAGACTTAAGAGAAGGGGTGAAGCGTTTGCTTGATATACTTAATAGTGACGGCTTTAACGAGCATCGTGATTGTTTATTAAAGCCTGATGTACCGCTCAATACAGATCAAGAAATTGAAGAATACCTAAGAAGAGAAGCTTCTCACGCCTATCACCCTGTTGGCTCATGCAAAATGGGTAATGATGATATGGCTGTTGTTGATGAGCGATTACGTGTACACGGTTTAGAAGGTATTCGTGTTGTTGATGCGTCTGTTATGCCGACGGTAACCTCAGGTAATACCAACGCACCTACTATTATGATCGGTGAAAAAGCAGCAGATATGATTTTAGAAGATAACGCTTAAAACCGTGAGTTTGCTTGAACCAGCTGATTGAGAAAGCCCTATAGTTACTTTAATGAGCTATAGGGCTTTTATATTGAGTTCGTTTTAATGTCTTCGTCTTCTTGAGTTAAGAAAGATCATTAATAAAATCATCTATTGCTAATAGTACTTGTTTCGTGTGGGTCTTATGGGGCATATGACCACAGCTTTGAATAATATTCAGTTGAGCTTGACCTGTGGATTGTTCAACTATATAGCTTGGAAAAGCGACAGAGCCATATTCATCTTTTTCACCATGTAATGCTAGTACTGGACAAGTAATTTTGCTTGCTACTGTTAGTTGCCAAGTGCGAAACTCAGGGTTTAGCCAAACTTCTGTCCATGCATCTATTACCCATCGCGTTTTATCACCATGCCACTTAACTAGTTTCTCGAAATGCTGAGGTTGTTGAAAGACAGATTTTGCCTGCTCAATACCGCTAATTGTAAGATCTTCAACAAATGCTTGTGCGGCAATGGTTATAATTGATAAACATTCCTTATCTTGTGCGGCAATGTTAATAGCCATTGCACCACCAACACTATGACCAAGTACTAAATATTCTGTTAAACCTAATTTAGCCTTGATTTGAGGAAAGTAAACTAAGCCTTCTTCTTCTATAAAGTTAAGAGATGGTAATTGCTCTCTAGCGTCTGAACTCCCAAAACCAAGTCTGTCGTAGGCAATAACCTGTCTAGATAATTTAGTTGCTAGTTGAAGAGGGAAGTCTTTCCATTGATTTACTGAACCAAGTGAATCGTGTAATAGCACAATAGGCGCTTTATTTTCTATAGATTCTGGTGTCCATATTTTTACGAAAACTTTGCCGCTATTTAAATCGATGTATTGCGTTGTTATGTTCATGATCTTTATTACTTCAGTAGATAGATCAACCCTTAGGGTTAATGTTTGGTGTTTTAGGTTTTGTTATTACTTTACTATTTTTATTTAACGCCTTGAGATAGCTTTTTGAGAGCCGATCAGTTTGTTTATCTGAAGATACTGGCGAAAAAACGCTTTCAAATAATGAACTAGTTGCCGAATTTTCTTCTCTGCTGAGTTCCTTAGTTAATAGATTTATGTTGTTAGACTTAGTAACAGTGTCTAAGTAAATATAAGCCCATTTTATAAAGCTTTTGTGGTCATTGCTTTTTATCGCTTGTTTTAGCTGAGCTTTGATCTTTTTTGTTCGGTGTTTATCTTGATTTGAATTATTAGTTCTTTTTCTAATAAAAACTAAATAACCAATAAGTAAGCATAGAGCACATAATAGGTAAAAAAATATGGTTAGGTTTTTAGTTATATACAACTGAAACTGACGTGCTCCAATAGATTCACACAGCCAGTTAAGGGATAATTATCTCAACTG
>CAJXRC010000129.1 GCA_913058405.1 uncultured Colwellia sp.
CTCTTCGTCGGCAGCGTCAGATGTGTATAAGAGACAGGAGTAAGCAAAAATGGTAAATAAAAAGCACAAAGCAAGTAGTCAACGTTGGTTAGATGAACACTTTGATGATGAATACGTAAAAAAAGCACAGCGTTTAGGTTTACGATCACGCGCAGTTTTTAAACTTGAAGAGATCAATATAAAAGATAGATTGATTAAACCAGGCATGAAGGTTGTTGATTTAGGCGCAGCTCCTGGAGGCTGGTCTGAATACGCTGTGAAAGCGGTAGGCGATAAAGGACAAGTGGTTGCTTGTGATATTTTACCTATGGATGCCATCGTTGGCGTTGATTTTCTAGAAGGTGATTTTCGAGAAGAAGCAGTACTTGATGCCTTATTAAATCGCATTAACGGAAAAAATATTGATGTAGTTATGTCTGACATGGCAGCAAACATGACGGGTAATGAAAGTGCCGACTCTGCGCGTAGTATGTACTTAGTAGAGCTAGCGCTAGACATGTGTAGTGAAGTATTAAAACCTAATGGCGCATTTGTAGTTAAAGTCTTTCAGGGCGCAGGCTTTGAAGAATATATGAAAGCGACGCGTGCCGTTTTTAAAACAGTGAAAACACGTAAGCCAGAATCTTCAAGAGCGCGCTCTAGAGAAGTGTATTTAGTTGCCACTGGTTACAAAGGGTAGCGTTGATAATGTCGGGTAAGATGTAACTAGTTGTTACTGGCGACTAAAGTTAAATAGCGACAAGCCTTGAATTGTAGTAAATTAGGCACAATAGACTAGTATAGATTTATACTAATAAATATCGAATAGCAAACGGACTAAATAAATGATTGCTTAGCGAGAATTAAAAGCCTTATAGGCAAGGCATTGATTGAAGGAAATGGTTATCCCTTTTTTAGATCAATAACGCCGATTATATGGCTTGTAAACTCGTCCTTCGGGAACTCATTAGTAAACTGATAACAGCGCAAAGTGAATGAAATATAGAATATTATGTTTAATCCACTTTGCTTGTTAAAAGCTCGCTAATATAGTTCTAAGTTAACCAGTTAATTAATCCATTTGGTATCTAATATCACAAGAGGTCATTAAGTTGAGCGATATGGCGAAAAATCTTATTTTATGGTTAGTTATTGCAGTTGTTTTGATGAGTGTATTTCAGAGTTTTTCTCCGAATACCACAGAAAATCAACAAATGGATTACACCCGCTTTATTAAGGATGTACGCCAAGGTCAAATTCGTGATGCGAATGTTGACAGAAATGGCGTAATCACTGGTGAAAAGCGTAGTGGCGAAGCATATAAAACCGTTATACCTGGTGGCTATGATCGTGATTTAATTAATGATCTTGTTAAGCAAGGCGTTCGCGCTGAAGGTAAGTTGCCTGAAGAAACTAGTTTCTTAACAACTATCTTCGTGTCTTGGTTCCCGATGATTTTACTGATTGGTGTATGGATTTTCTTCATGCGTCAAATGCAAGGTGGCGGCGGTAAAGGTGCCATGTCTTTTGGTAAATCTAAAGCACGCCAATTAAGCGAAGAACAAATCAAAACAACGTTTGCTGATGTTGCAGGTTGTGATGAAGCTAAAGAAGATGTTGCTGAATTAGTTGATTACTTACGTGAACCTAGTCGTTTTCAAAAGTTAGGTGGTCGTATACCATCAGGCATTTTACTTGTCGGTCAGCCAGGTACGGGTAAAACCCTACTAGCGAAAGCTATTGCTGGTGAAGCGAAAGTACCTTTCTTTACTATTTCAGGTTCAGACTTTGTTGAAATGTTTGTTGGTGTTGGTGCATCTCGTGTACGTGACATGTTCGAACAAGCTAAAAAAGCAGCGCCTTGTATTATCTTCATCGATGAAATTGATGCGGTAGGTCGCCAACGTGGCGCTGGTATGGGTGGTGGTCATGATGAACGTGAGCAAACACTTAACCAAATGTTAGTTGAAATGGATGGTTTTGAAGGTAATGAAGGCGTTATCGTTATTGCCGCAACTAACCGTCCTGACGTATTAGACCCTGCATTACTTCGTCCAGGTCGTTTTGACCGTCAAGTAACTGTTGGTTTACCTGATATTCGTGGTCGTGAACAGATCCTTAAAGTACATATGCGTAAAGTACCATTAAGTGATGATGTTAAAGCTGAAGTTATTGCACGTGGTACGCCAGGTTTCTCTGGTGCAGACTTAGCTAACCTAGTGAACGAAGCGGCATTATGTGCTGCACGTACTTCACTTCGCGTAGTGGGTATGAAAGAGTTTGATGCTGCTAAAGATAAAATAATGATGGGCTCAGAACGTAAAACAATGGTAATGAGTGAGTCAGAAAAAGAAATGACTGCTTACCATGAAGCGGGTCATGCAATTATTGGCCGCTTAGTTCCGGATCATGATCCTGTTTATAAAGTAAGTATTATTCCTCGTGGCCGTGCCCTTGGTGTAACTATGTACTTACCAGAACAAGATAGATTTAGTCATTCTAAGCAACATTTAGAAAGTAATATTTCTTCTTTATACGGTGGTCGTGTAGCTGAAGAAGTTATTTATGGCAGTGATAAAGTTTCTACCGGTGCTTCTAACGATATTGAACGAGCAACTAACATTGCTCGTAAAATGGTAACGCAATGGGGCCTATCAGATAAAATGGGACCTATGTTGTTCGCTGAAGAAGAAGGTGAAGTATTCTTAGGCCGAACGTCTGCTAAATCATTACATATGTCTGATGAAACAGCGAAAAACATTGATGAAGAAATCAAATCGGTAATTAATCGTAACTATCAACGTGCTGAAGACTTAATCAAAGCAAACATGGATGTATTACATGCCATGAAAGATTGTTTGATGAAGTATGAAACTATTGATGCTTTGCAAATTGATGACTTAATGGCTAGAACAACGGTTCGTCCTCCTGCAGGTTGGGAAGATAAAAACGGTTCAAGCTCCAATTCAGATGATAGTAAAGGCGATAAAGCTGCAGATGTTGAAGCGACTAAAAAAGAGGCTGAAACTTCAAGTGACGCTGATGAAGCTAATCAAGTTAAGCCTGATACAACTAAGCCAAGTGGTGATACACCAGCAAGCTAAGATGTTTATATAATTATTAAAGCCTCGTTATTTACTGTAAATACCGAGGCTTTTTCATATGTAGAGCTTTGCTATTTCTCTTCATATATATCCGTACTACTTGAAGATGCATGATTCAGCTGAAACATGGGTCTTCAAGTAGAACGGCTATAAACACAAAAAGAAAAGATCAAAATGACAAAAGATAATTTTTCAGAAAATAACGCAAACAATCAACAAGCTGAGCAGCAGCAAGCTAAACCTCAAGCGCAAGTGATGGGAATTCTTAACGTTACGCCTGATTCATTTTCCGACGGTGGAAAGTTTGCCACGTTTGATAAAGCGCTCGCGCAAGTCGAGCAAATGATATTCGACGGTGTTGATATTATCGATATCGGTGGAGAGTCGACGCGCCCGGGTGCTGTTGATGTCAGTGAAGAAGATGAGTTAGCACGCGTTATTCCGTTACTTAAAGCCATCAAATCTAAATTTGATATCAAAGTATCAATCGATACCAGTAAAGCGGAAGTTATGTCACAAGCTATTGCTCATGGCGCAGATATTATTAATGATGTTCGAGCTTTACAAAATGAAGGTTGTTTAGCTGTATTAGCAAAGAGCAAGGTGCCAATATGTTTAATGCATATGCAGGGCTTACCTCGCTCAATGCAAGAAAACCCTCAATATGATGATGTTATTGGTGATATAAAGCAGTTTTTCATCGACCGTATTAGCATCTGTGAACAAGCGGGTATTAACCGAGAACGTCTGATTTTAGACCCTGGTTTTGGCTTTGGTAAAACGTTAGAGCAAAATTATCAGTTACTGGCACAACTACATCAGTTTAGTGATTTAGGTTTACCGCTACTGTCAGGAACATCGAGGAAATCAATGATAGGCAATTTATTGGCCCGTAATGTTAATGAACGCCTTGCAGGTAGCTTAACTACCGCTATAATAGCCGCACAGCAAAACGCTAGTATTATTCGGGTGCATGACGTTAAAGAAACGGTCGATGCCCTAAAAGTATTATCCATAACAGCTAAGTACCAATGATGGTAAGTTGCAGCAGATAAAAGGCAAGGTTAGCTAAAGTTAGATAAATTGTACGAATATCTAACGCAAATCGCTGCAATGAATAAAGCAATACAAGAAAGTATATAAGGAAAAATATGTCAGATCGTAAATATTTTGGAACCGATGGTATCCGTGGATTAGTTGGTCAATACCCAATAACACCAGAGTTCGTGATGAAGCTTGGTTATGCTGCGGGTAAAGTACTCGCCGGACAAGGCACTAAAAAGGTGCTTATTGGTAAAGATACGCGTATCTCAGGATACATGCTTGAATCAGCTCTTGAAGCAGGATTTTCAGCAGCAGGTATTGATGTAGGCCTTCTTGGACCTATGCCAACGCCGGGCATTGCCTACCTTACTAAAACATTCAGAGCCGAAGCCGGCATTGTTATTAGTGCATCGCATAACCCTTTTTATGACAATGGAATCAAATTTTTCTCTAACACAGGTGAGAAACTCCCTGATGCAGTTGAATTAGCGATTGAAGCTGAATTAGATAATCCAATGGGTTGTGTTGAATCAGCAAAACTCGGTAAAGCGAGTCGTGTTAATGATGCAGCGGGGCGCTATATCGAATTTTGTAAAAGTAATTTCCCTAGCAAAATTTCATTAAAAGATTTAACTATCGTGGTTGATTGTGCTCATGGCGCAACGTATCACATAGCGCCAAATGTATTTCGTGAATTAGGCGCAACGGTTATTGAAATAGGTACAGCGCCTAACGGAACTAATATAAATGACGGTTGTGGCGCAACCTCTATGGCAGCAATCAGCAAAGCGGTTGTTGAACATAAGGCTGATTTAGGTATCGCTCTTGATGGTGACGGCGATCGTATTATGATGGTTGATCACACGGGTTATGTTATTGATGGAGATGAAATTATTTATATCATCGCCTGTAATGATTTAAAAACGGGTCGAAAAGAGGGTGGTGTTGTTGGTACCCTTATGAGCAACATGGGCTTAGAGTTAGCTTTAAAAGACTTAGATATTGAATTTGCGCGCAGTAATGTTGGTGATCGCCATGTCATGGAGCTGCTAAAAGAAAAAGGTTGGCAGCTAGGCGCAGAAAACTCAGGTCATGTTATTAACCTTAATCACACCTCTACGGGTGATGGTATTATTGCTGCGCTTAATGTACTTACTGCGGTAACTAAACAAGAAAAATCGTTATTTGAGTTACGCCAAGGCTTAACAATGCTTCCGCAATTACTTGTTAATGTTCGTTTTGCAGGAGAGAATAATCCTTTAAATGATGTTGATGTACTCGCTGCTGTTGATGAAGTGAATGAAACATTAACGGGTCGTGGCAGAGTATTACTGCGTAAATCAGGCACTGAGCCACTTATTCGCGTAATGGTTGAAGGTCCAGATCTTGATGAAGTAACGCTATTGGCTAACAAAATTGCTGATTTAGTTAAACTAGTTAAGTAGCTTTAGCGATTAATCATCGCTATTAATGAAGACTCTCTTAGGCTGTTATTGTAATAACCTTAATAGAGTAGAGCGACTATATTGTGCTAAATGCCGCGATAAGTATAAAAAAACTGCAACTAGCAAAAGATATGTGTTAAATACTTGTATCTTTTGCGTAGGTTAGTTACTATCTCGCGGCTTCATTTTAGCAATGACTCCATTTAAACATTAACTGAAGTCAGAAGATAATAACCTAGGTTAAGAGGTCGAAATGACTAGACAAGCAATTGTAGCCGCAAATTGGAAAATGAACGGTGACTCAGCCCTAGTTGATACTATGGTTTCAGGATTGGCAGATATTGAATTATCATCACACGTTGATGTTGTTATTTGTCCTAGCTTCCCTTATTTATCTGAGCTTAATCAGAAAATAAAAACAGCTAACTTAAATGAAGCTATCCATGTTGGCTCGCAAAATGTGAGTGAATATGAAAGTGGTGCTTTCACAGGTGAAGTATCCACAGCTATGTTGCAAAACTTAGCCATTAACTATGTAATAGTTGGTCACTCTGAACGTAGAAGTATCTTTAAAGAAACTTCTACGCAAGTTGCTAAAAAAGTTCATGCTGTATTAAATGCAGGCTTAACACCCATTTTATGTATTGGTGAAAGCGAAGCAGAACGAGCAACTGGAGAAACTGAAACCGTGCTATCAGCGCAAATTCAGCCAGTTATCGATGAGATAGGCATAGAGAAATTTAAAGATGTTGTTATCGCTTATGAGCCAGTTTGGGCCATAGGAACAGGTAAAACAGCATCAAGTGCGATGGCACAAGAAACACATCAGTTTATTCGCAAATTCTTAGCTCAACAAAACGAGCAAGTAGCGGATAAAGTACCATTACTCTACGGTGGCAGCGTAAATGCAGCTAACTGTGAAGAACTATTCGCACAAACTGATATAGACGGTGGTCTTATCGGCGGTGCTAGTTTAAAAGCGGATCAATTTAAAATTATTTGTTCTGCAGCGAAAGGAAAATAGAAATGTTGTATCAAGTATTAATTATAGTCTACGTACTAATTGCTTTAGCCCTAATTGGTTTAGTGTTAATCCAGCAAGGTAAAGGCGCAGATATGGGCGCATCTTTTGGTGCTGGCTCTTCTGCTACCGTTTTTGGTTCAGGTGGTTCAGGTAACTTCCTAACATCAGCAACGACGTATTTAGCAGTAGGTTTCTTTGTTATCAGCTTAATTTTAGGTAACTTAACGGCCAACCGCACTAAGTCGGTTGACGAGTGGAATAACCTAGCAGTTCCTGCTGACCAAGCGGTTGATGCTATTCCTAGTGAAAGTGTTGAAGCAACTACATTACCAGCTGTGCAAAACAGCGATGTACCTGCATCAGACGAACCTGCTAAGAAAGAAGAAAACAGCAACGTTCCAGATTAAAGTTAACTAAACCTCAATTTAGTTAATAGTAAAAGTTAAAAAATCTAGTATTGCGCGGATGTGGCGGAATTGGTAGACGCGTCAGCTTGAGGGGCTGGTGACTTAGGTCGTGGGGGTTCAAGTCCCCCCATCCGCACCACTAGATTTAATTATTATAAAAGGCCGATACGTATGTATCGGCCTTTTTTCGTTTATTTTTATTACTCTTACAGTTATAAACTAAGTCAACTCTTTGTTTAACTTGGGATTATATTATTTAACCTGAACTCTGGATAATGAGTACTTGATGTTTAAGTAAAATAAGCAACTTAGGTTGTTATGTATAAAAAGTAATAAAATTAAAGTAGTTATAAGCTTTATCAATGTTTCATTTTATTCAATTATCAAGGCAAAACGTTTATGAATAGCTGGCTATTTATCGACGTTTTAACGCTGGGAATTGGATGAAGAGGAATGTTGAGCAAGTGCTGCTTATCCAGAGTTCAGGTTATTCATTTACAGCGGTATTCATTGACAAAGAACAACTATTATCAGATGGTGTATGTGGCAGAATACAACAATGATAAATATCCCCACGCGAAAGGAACACGCGATTGTCACCCCAATTCTATAATGAAAATGCAGATGCTTTAGCACAGCAATACCTCTCAAAGTCTTTTGAAGAAGTGCATCAAAGCTGGGCTCACTTTTTGCCTAATATTATAGAAAACCCCAATGCCCGTATTTTAGATATTGGCGCAGGTTCGGGACGCGATGCCAAATATATCGCGCAAGCAGCACTTAATAAACACGGTGATCAAAACGATACTCAGGTTATTGCCGTTGAGCCAGCTAACTTACTAGCAGAGCTTGGAACACGTCAAACTGAAGAGCTTAATGTTAAATGGCTCACCGACTCATTGCCTGCATTAAGTAACATTACCAAACAAGAAGTGAGTTTTGATTTAATTCTACTCAGCGCTGTATGGATGCATATCCCTATAAGTGAACGCGCACGTTCCATTCGAAAACTCGCGAACTTACTTAAGCCTGGTGGCAAACTGGTTATTTCGCTGCGCCATACAGCGAGTACTGAGCAAGCAGAGCAAGAGTGCAAAGCACGTAAAATGCACGCTGTGTGTGCAGACGAGCTTAAACAGCTTGCGACTGATGTTGGTTTATTCACCCAATTAGAAACACAAAAAGAAGAGGACAAACTCGGTAGAGGTTACGTTTCTTGGCAAACGGTTGTTTTGAAAATGCCAGACGATGGCACAGGCGCTTTCCCCTTTATTCGCCATGTCGCACTTAACGACGGTAAATCTGCCACCCACAAACTTGCCTTGTTACGGGTATTACTGCGAATTGCCGATGGTCATCCCGGCGCGGTGCTAAGGCGGGAATATTCACCTTTTGGTGGTAAAAATGGTGACCGCGTTATATTACCCGTTGGCTTAGTGGCGCTGTATTGGTGTCATCAATATAAAGATTTAATTGATGATCATAAAATATTTCAAACGCCTAATAAAAAACCCAATATGGGTTTTATGAAAGAAAATGGCTGGCATAAGTTAACCAAGTTTAAATCGTCTGATTATCGTATTGGTAACTTGTTCTCCGGTGATGATGCTGTAGCGCTACATAAAACCATTTCTGCGGCCGTTCATAATATTAGAGATTACCCGTGTAAATACATAACCTTCCCTAATAGAGAAGCCAATAGCGACAATACCGTTTTTGAAGTCGCCAGCAAAACCGTAAAAGCCAAAGAAAGCATCTTCCTTGATTTACAAACCCTAGAGCAGTGGGGCGAATTCTCACTGCCTGAATCAACATGGCAGGCGTTTAACCGTTATGCCTGTTGGATAGAGCCAGTACTGGTAAGTGAGTGGGTGAAAACCATGGCTGGTTATGCGGGTAATGCGGAATATAAATCACCAGAAAAACAATTTGAATTATTCCAAGCGCTAAATTGGGAAGAGCCTAAACGCACAACGGTTGAGGTACGTAAACGTTTTGAACAACTTAAAAAGCAATCGCCTCATAGTGAGTTAATAAAATGTGTATGGTCTGCAAAGTCATTAAAGAAACAATACGACATTGATCACAGCATGCCATTTTCCCGTTGGCCAAATAACGATTTATGGAACTTGCTACCAACCGACAGCACTGTTAACAACCAAAAAAGCGATAGATTGCCAACAGAGCAGAAATTGAAACAAGCCAAAGAGCGCATGCAGCACTGGTGGCAAACCGCTTGGCTTGATGATGAGACTTCAGACTTGGAGCCCTCAGCTGGCTTAAGGAATAAGCAGAGCAAACATCAGCGTTTTTTTGCAGAGGCAAATATTGCCTTACCGGGATTAAGCTCAGATAACTCGTCAGTAGATGATTTGTTTGAAGCATTGCTAATGCAAAGAGGACGATTGAAAGAAATGCAGCAGTTGAGAGAATGGTAGATGTTTAATTTCACTATGGCCCTAATATTACATTTCTAAATTAAGATATTTAAGTAGTGTTATTTTTAAAAGAGCTCAGTCACAAGGAAGTATTATGATCATAAAAGACAAAGTAATAATTAGCAGTTCTAGCCCAAGAATTAAAGCGGGGCAGAAACAAGAGCTCGATGTTGCTTTTTATTTACGTCGAGCCTTTAAAGATCACGATCAGGTTTTTGTATTTAACGATATTAAACTTACTTACAATAATGAAACAGCACAAATAGATCATCTTATTGTGCATACATTTGGTTTTATTTTAATAGAATCAAAAAGTATCACAGGCGAAGTTACCGTTAATAAATATGAAGAATGGAGTAGAAGTTATAACGGAAAATGGAGTGGTATGGCTTCACCTATCAAACAAGTTGAATTACAAAAAGATTTATTAAAAAAAATTTTAAGAGATCATGATTCAGAACTGTTGAATAAAGTACTTGGTATAGAAAAACTACAAAAAGGTTTTGGTGGCCGCCAATGGGAGCACATTTGCGCTATATCCAGTAATGCAATAATTAATCGAGATGATGCACCGAAGCCTATAGCAAAAAAGCTTGTTAAATCTGAGTTTATTGTAGAAACAGTAATAAAGATGATGAATTTATCTTCATCAAAACCTAATCCATTTACCTTTTTTAAGGTGGGGAGTATGCCTTGGTTTAACGAAGATGAAATAATAAAAATTTGTGATTTCATTTTAAAAAAAAGCACTGCTGCTGAAAAAGTACCAGAAGAACAATTATTAGAAGCAATCGAGTCACCACCAACAAAGATTGATACCGATGTGGTTACAAAGGTTGATAGCAAAGAAAATGCCGTGTTGAAATTAAAATGCAAAAAATGTAATACGCAAGATAGCTTAGAGCCGTGTTGGGGTAAATATGGTTACTATGTTAAATGTAGTTTTTGTTCTATCAACACGCCGATGAAAACACCTTGTACTAGTTGTAATAGTAAAAAGACTAAAGTAAATAAGAAAAGAGAAATTTATACACTTACCTGTCAAGATTGCGAATCGAGCAGTCAATTAATTTATAATGATGGTGCTCTTTGTGAAAAATAGGTCGAAGTTTAGGGGGGGATAATAGGTAATTTTACGCTGACCCTATTTATTTCTTGAATATATGCCGAAGACCTTTGAAAATAACTATTTACCTGAAAATTGACAGTATAGGAGTATTCTTGAAAAAGATAGAAGTAGTAGCGGCAATTATACAATGTAATGAAGAAACACTTTGCGTTCAACGTGGACCAGCAAAGCTTGACTACATTTCAAAAAAATATGAGTTCCCTGGTGGTAAAGTTGAAGTTGGTGAGACAAAAGAGTCTGCAATAATTAGAGAAATTAAAGAAGAGTTACATTTTGATATTATCGAACCCAAGTTTTTCAATACCGTTAATCACCAATATCCGGACTTTTACATTACGATGCACTCTTTTATTTGCTCTGTCGAGTGTAAGGATATAACACTGACTGAACACATCGATCAAAAGTGGCTGAAAATTAGTGAACTGCACCAGCTTGATTGGGCTGCAGCTGACATCCCAATAGTTAATAAACTTCAAACAGACCAAAAATAAGAACTCAAATTACATGATATTAGATGAACTGAGTAAAAGTTTAAAGACAGGTTTTATTGATAAAGAAGCCATTTCTGAAAAGTTGTATCAACCGTCGTTATTGGTCAACAAAAAGAACCCTCCACAAAAAGTGCTCTCTACAATTTTAGAGGAGCTACGGTATTGTGAGGAGTTCTATATTTCAGTCGCGTTTGTGACAACAAATGGCGTTGCAACTTTAATGAATACCCTCAAAGACCTTGAAGAAAAAGGTGTTAAAGGTAAAGTTGTTGTTTCACAATACTTAAACTTTACTCAACCTGAAGCGCTTAGAAAGCTTCTGAAATTCACTAATATTGAACTGCGTATAGCCACCAATGAAAACTCCCACTCAAAAGGGTATTTATTTAAGAAAGCGGAATACCATAATCTTATTATAGGTAGTAGTAATCTTACTGCAGCCGCTCTAGCTACAAATAAAGAGTGGAACCTTAAAGTATCAGCATTTCATTCCAGTAGCATTGTTGAAAAAATTATTGGGGAATTTGATACTGACTTTCAAAGCGGTACGCCTGTTACGACATCGTTTATAGATGCCTATGAAGATATTTATAATAAACAAAAGATGCTGTCTAAAGCACATGAAGAAATATTAATTAAACCTGAAATATCGCCAAATTCTATGCAGGAAGAAGCGCTAGAGAATATTAATACTTTAAGAGACCGAGGTGCTACAAAAGCTCTGCTTATATCTGCAACAGGTACAGGTAAAACTTATTTATCTGCTTTTGATGCAAAAGAATTTCAATCAAAACGATTACTATTTGTCGTGCATAGGTTAACTATTGCTCAAAAATCGTTGGAAACATTCCAAAATATTTTTGGAACGGATAAAACAATGGGAATTTACTCTGGAGCTCAAAAAGAGCTAGGTAAAGATTTCCTATTTGCTACGGTACAAACTATTTCCAAAAAAAATTACTTGGAGCAATTTGATACAGACTATTTCGATTATATCGTAATTGATGAGTCACATCATTCAGGTGCAGACTCATACAAACGACTACTCGAACATTTTAGACCGCGCTTTTTATTGGGAATGACAGCCACACCAGAGAGAACTGATGGTGAAGATATTTTTAGTTTGTTTGACCATAATATTGCTTATGAGATTCGCTTGAACAGAGCGATGGAAGAGGGGATGTTAAGTGACTTTCATTATTATGGGGTTACTGATCTGAAAATTGATGGTGTTGTACAAGAAAACAAACGAGACTTTGCATTTCTTTCATCAGATGAAAGAGTTGATAAGATTATTAAGTATGCCCGTTTTTATGGCTCTGATAATGGTATTACACGTGGTTTAGTTTTTTGTTCTCGAAATGAAGAGGCGAAGAAATTAGCTGAAATGTTTAATCAGAATGGCTTTCGTTCTATAGCTCTCTCTGGCACAAGTTCTCCAGAGGAAAGGAGTCATGCAATTCATCTTTTGGAGTCTGATAACTTAACTGAAAAGTTGGATTATATTTTTACTGTCGATATTTTTAATGAAGGTATTGATATACCAAAAGTGAATCAGATCATAATGATTCGACCTACAGACTCTGCAATTATTTTTGTGCAACAGTTGGGACGAGGACTACGGAAAATAGATGATAAGGGGTACCTAACCGTAATTGATTTTATTGGGAACTATAATAATAATTACCTCATTCCAATCGCGCTTTATGGAGACACTTCATATAACAAAGATGCTTTGCGTAGATCAATTTCAAGCGGTAGTAGACTTATTCCCGGAAGCTCGACTGTTAATTTTGATGAAATTACTAAAGCGCAAATTTTTAAAGCAATCGATTCTGCAAATATGAAAATGTTGTCAGACCTGAAAAAGGATTACTTTCTTTTAAAATATAAGCTTGGCCGTATACCGTTGATGATGGATTTTATTGAGCATGGTTCAAGAGACCCCTACTTATATGTTGAATATTCTAAGTCCTATTATAATTTCATATGTAAAGTTGAAAATGACACTGAGTATGATCTAAATAACGAGCAGGTTGCATTGCTAAGCCAGTTTTCATTAAACATCAATAATGCGAAGAGAGTAGAAGAGTGCATTATTTTAAAAGAGCTCATAACGCACTCTTTCTTAGAACTAAGTCAGTTAAAAAATATTATTTATAGTAAGTATGGTTATTCTTTAACTGATGAAACTATTGAATCTTGTATTATTAATCTCAACTTCAAATTCATAAAGAAAGAAGCCTCTGTTGTAGAGTACGACCTGTCTCTTATACACATCTCCGAGCCCACGAGACCGTACTA
>CAJXRC010000130.1 GCA_913058405.1 uncultured Colwellia sp.
CACTATCCTCTTCGTCGGCAGCGTCAGATGTGTATAAGAGACAGGTCAAATATTAATCAAAATATCATAAAGTTATGGCGATTTCTTCTTGTGTTAATAAGTTGTTATAGATAAAATCGCTTCCGATTTTAGGTATCAGTATTGATTGGTACTACCATGCAAAGGAATGCATAAAACGTTATGATTTTTACTTCCTTTGTTTAATATTAAAAGGAAGTAAAGTTGAAATATTTAAACCTTGCCACGTCGCTTCTCGCTGTCGTGCTATTGAATGGTTGTCTTGAAGTTGAAGATAATAGTTCAGATGTAAAAGCGTTATTAGACCAAGCAGAAAACTCAATTAGTATTAAAGGCGTAGTCGTTGATGCGCTAGACTTAAAACCCATCGGTAATGCTTTAATTACCGTAAAAGTGGGATCTACTGATGTTATTTCTAATTTTGAAGTTACCGATGGTGATTTTGAATTAACAGGTTTACCTCGTTCTTCAGATATAGATATCATTATCTCAAGTCCAGATAATAAATTCCTTTCGAGAACATTTTTTACGCAAACTGCATTAGGAAGCAAAGACAGCATTGAAGATGTTGGTAGCTTTGCGGTATCAGAGTCGGTAGATGTAGAGGTTTCAGTTATTGATAATGAAACAGGCAATGCTTTATCTACGTTAGAGTTTGTTGGCTATTCTCACTCAGGAACTAATTCATCAGCATATAAATATCAGCATGTTTCTTCATTTAATATTGAGACGGGTATATATACTATTACTTTGCCAAAATTTATTAATACAAGTATTAGTGCGAACCTAGATTTTGATAAAGATGGCGAGGTCGATTACGTACCTGAGCTTTCTACTTTTTTACGTGGTCGTAATATATATATTGGATCTGCTAATACAAAAGAGTTTTCAAGAATACATGTTAATGAAGTACCCTTGGCTTCAGAACATGAAATTAGGCTTTCCTTGGTTGATGAAAGTGCAGAGCCATTGCTTGGTGCCACTTTTTATATAGAAGATAGTGTTGTTGATAGTGTCTATGATGAATCAACTAGCCAATATGTCATTATTACGCAAATAAAAGATACGGTAAGTTTTCAACTACCCGCATTCACAAGTAATGATATTAAATACCAAAGTAGCTCTTTTACCGTAAGCAAGTTAGTTGATGGTAATTTAAGTATTCGAAAAAATGGTGGTTCTAGTAATTGTTGTTTTGTTATTCCTAGTTCCAATGTGATTGATTTGGCACTCGCACCCCAAGTGATTACCGAAAATGAAACCTCACTTGAAGTAGTGCTTGCAGCAACAGAAGTTAACCCACTGGACTCTAGTTTTAGTGTTTTTTATTCACAAGCCATTGAAGTATTGGCAGAGAATATTTTACTAACTAATGCGCGAGGCTTTACAGTTTTAAGAGGCAATGAGGATGCAAATGATCTTATTTTGCCCGGTACTACCGTTATTACTACTGGCATATCCATACCAGTAACCTTTGTTTTGAGTTTAACCGATACACGATTAAAAGTGACTCCGATAAGCTCGCTGACCCAAGGGGAGGTTTATACCTATACTGTTAAATCAGTGATGAACAAAGTAACTCTTGAAAGTGCAAACATTAGTAATGATGATCTAACTTTTACCATCGATGCCAATGAAGACGATATTTTTTCAGTGAGTGATATTAAACTTGATAATGAAAACTTCACCACTAATGGTAATGCTATAACAGCGAATAACTCTGCAGGTGATGCCTCTAACCCTTTAAATAGTCAGAGGAACGTTATGTTGTATTTACCGGCGAGTATTCATTCATTACAAAACTTAACATTACGTCAAGTATTTTTCGTTAGAAATGGTATTTCATCAGTATCTATTGAAAACTATAACGTGGTTACTGATGGTAACGTGAATGTGTCCGCTGTGGGTATTGTTAACTTAGCCAACAATGAAAATCTTGTTAGAGAAGGTCGCTATCCAACTATAATTACAAGTTCAGCACAGGTAGAAACTCAGAAGGTTTACCGAATGCGTACTGGCCCATATTTATCAGATAATACGGGCTCTGAATCTAATACTATTACTTATGAATATGCTTATGAAACCAAGGCCGGTGAAATTTCAACAGGCAACATTACTATCCCAGTACAGTAATGCTTACTTTGATATTTCTATCGTATTAATATAATAAAAAAGCCGCATTTGCGGCTTTTTTTATATGTTATTTATTTGAGTGTGGAAATGTTACTTAGCAATTTTATTTACACATTGAACTATCCACTGCTTCATTTGCATTTCATTCAAACCACCTGAAATCCGATCTACTTCCTCACCCTTATGAAAAAATACTAAAGTAGGTAAGCTACGAATATTTGCATCAGCTGAAATTTGTTGCGCTTGCTCTGTGTTTACTTTAGCAAAGAGTATTGAGGGCGAAGCTTGAGTTACCTTATTATAGACTGGTGCCATACTTTGGCAGGGACCACACCAGCTGGCCCAAAAATCAACAATTACAGGTAATTCATTTCGTTCTATAAAGGGATAAAAAGTATTACCCGTTAACTCTGTGGGCTTAGGTGAGTATATCCCTTGTTGGCATTTACCACATTTACCTTTGTTGTAGTCTTTATCATCGGGGATGCGGTTGGTGGTAAAACAGTTAGCACAAACAATATTCATAATATTCCAACAATCAAATTTATATAATTTACAGTTGGCTAATGTTACCTGATTAGCTTTTAACAGTTAATAACTATCTTAAGTCAGCTATATCACTGTAACTATTACGTTAAAAAAATATAGCCACCTTTGCTAATTACTCAATATACCTTGAAATATAATGCGCAATAACTGCTTCACTTAAGTGATCGCAAAGTATAACTCCTAACTTGCAACACCTACGTTGCAAAATGAAAATCACACGATCATTTTTCACTATTGGAATTAAAAACATATAAAAATCAATGGTCAATTTATCTGCAATTATGGCACCTTTGATGCAGAGTTCATCAGTAGCAACGCAAAGTGCGGTGCCGTTGATTAAATTGAGGGTAGTCATATGCTAAACAAGTGTAATATGAGTAATAGACGAATGATTCTGTCAGTAGAAATGCTGAATGTTTACCAACAAGATGCGAATAAAAATTGTAAGGATGAAGATCAGGGGGCTGAACGAAAAAGACAAAATTCTGATGCTTTATATGAGCATGATGATAACCCTATTTATGAACTAGGCTATAACTAAGTAGCAGTAAGAGCTGTTATACCAATCCATCTAAAGAAGTGACCACTTAGAACGGCATTGGCGATATGAGAAAAAGCAAAATATGTGTTGATATAGTTATTCTACATCAAACAAATTTTGTGCCTTTATCATGATGCCAATGCGTTCCCGAAGAGCGAGTTTTAAAGGCTTATATGCTGCGTTATTGATTTAAACAATAGAATAACTATTCCTGGCAATCAATGTCTTGCCTCTAAACTCTCGCTAAGCGATCACTTTCTTAGATGGAATGGTATAACCTAATTACTTAGGCACTTATATAGGCTTTAATGCTTTTCTAACCAGTTCAAAGCATGAATCCATAGCACCTGAGATTTTCGGCTAAAGAACTTCATATGTCCTATTTCATCTAATGCATAGTCACCAGCAGATAAGGTGAGTTTTTCTGCATTTATTTTTGTGAAGACACTGAGCATGTCCTCAACATTTGCATCAATTGCGATATCATCATCATCAGCATTCACCCACATAGATGGTGTTGATAAATCATCATAGAAATGAGAATGAATTGTTTTGCCGAATGACGCTTTTACGTAGCCTTCACTATTACACCATTCTCGCCATTGTTGAGCGACTACTTTAGGTAAAGGCTCGCCCATACCTAACCATTGAGACTTTGTATGACCATAAAGAGTATTACTCAATGGGATAAAGAAATTCATAAAAAAATGCGCCTTTATCGCATAGGTTCCGCTCATGTTCTTCAATTGACCGGATGAACTCGCAAAATTGAAGATGGAAGTGAAATCCTTCGCATTATGCATTAATCCAACAAGTTGACCTCCAGCACTATGTCCAATCAAATGATATTTCGTATTAGGAAAGGTTGTTTTCAATTGTTCCAATACGGCAGGCATGTCTTTTTCCCCCCAACATTGTAATGACGCATCACTTTCACTGACGCTGCCAATTAAAGAGCCACCAATACCTCTATTATCAAAGGTGATCACACCATAGCCATGCTCTGCAAGAAAAGCAGCAAAGTTCGCATAGAATTGTCTTTGTATTCCAGTCGCAGGGCCTATTAAAATGGCACCCTTCAGCGATTTTTTGGGTGAGTAGATTGTTGCTGCGATAGCGAACTGATCTACACATGTAATTTTTACGTCAGTTGAATAAAAGTTAGCCATAAAGGTGTTTGTTTATTTTTAATACGAAGTTATCTGGTATGACCAGCTTACAGGGCTTATGGTAAAAATCAATAGCTGGAATTGTTTAGTCTCGAGACATCGCTCCCTTAGAGCTTTACCTTAAAGCTTCTGTTTGCACACTCATGAATCTGAAAATTTATATCCTGTTCCTATTTCAGCAAGGGATTAAACAGTGATGAGAATATTACTGCTCCACATGTCAGTGAACCCACTAAATCCATGAACTTCCTAATCATCCTTTAAGGGGGATCTATAATATGACGAGCATTATCTAAATGAAAAACAGCATCTGCAGAATTTGACAGGGTATTACTCCCTTGCACGGTAAGCCTTTGGAAGTACTGAGTGAAGTTTAATACCTCTGCAGGCGACATAACTTTTGAATGAGGTAAGCCAATGTTTTTGTGTCGTAATTTTTGTTCTTGTTCTAATCGCCATTGATAAACACAATCGAAAGACGGCGCTTGTAATGCTAACCAAAAGTCCATTTTTTTGTACAGCGGTTCATAAGTTTTTTTAAGTTGTTGGTTAACGTAACTACGCCATTTACCCTCAACATCGTATTGTAATTCTAGGTTGTTAATTGGTGTTTGCAATTGCTCTTCTGTTTGAGATGTTACACCCCAACACCAACCCTCTAATAAGATAATGTCTACTGGTTCTTCAACTGTGGTCCATTGACTCTGCGGAAAGGGGTCGTCGATCGCTTTATCGAACTTTGGAATCGAGAAGCCCGTTCTGTGCTCTGATAATTGGGTTAACACATGATTAAGGCATGTTATATCATGCGTGCCAGGAACACCTCTAGTCGCTAAAAGTGGATGGATTTCATGAGCTAATTGAATACGCTTTGTGCTCGATAAGTAAAAATCATCTAAAGACATGACGACAACATTAAGCTGGTATTGTGCTCTCAAATATTCAGCAATGAAGTCGGTGAGTGTTGATTTACCACTACCTTGACAGCCATTGATACCAACGAAATAGGCATTGCTTTTTTTGTTAAATAGACTAACAATTCGATCAGCTAATGGTTTGTAATGCTCTTTTACTGTTAGCCCAAATTCTTCAGGTAACTTATGTTGTTTAATAAATTCTGGAAGCATTATTCACCCTTGAAAATTTATAAAGATTGTTATGATCTTATTACTCAAGTCACTTTAACGATACCCAGCTATTGTTTATAAGTATCACTTCTAAGTATTGTTGAGCATTGATATATTTTTATAATAGCGTGGCAAAAGATGAACTTATTTTGTTGATCTTACGTAATGCTATTATGAGCTTAACCCTAGGAGTCATTATATGTTGTACTTGTTGTTTCCACCAAATGATAGCGTTTCATCTCTATGAGTAATAACATCTTAAAATATAGAGACTTTTTATTCGTTTTTAATTTAGTATCAACCAAAGGGACTAAGTTAGGTAGTGAATACGAGTTTCTAGGTATTCGAGCGCAGCATGATTTTGATGGTTATACTTGTTGGCTAACTTATAAAGATCTAACCGTAACCTTATTATTTCATGGAAAATTCGACGTTCAATTTGACAAAAAAGAGACCTTTAATGAATTTAACAAAAAGGTTAACTCACTGATCGCACTTAATTGATATGTCACCTTGATTGCTTTGAATGACATGATGCGAATAACCGGAGATATTAAATAGTGTTAACACATAAACTATTAGGCGTTATTTTTGACCTCGACAACACCTTGGTTTCTTCATCTTTAAATTTTGATAATATTCGAGAAGCGTTAGGTTGTTCGAAGAATATCGATTTATTAAACTTTGTTGACTCACTGCCGAAACAACAAAGAATTGATGCCCATCAAGTGTTAGTTGACTATGAAATCGATGATGCTCATAGCGCTAGTAAGTTGGCGGGTACTGATGAACTCTTAGCATTATTGTCCAAACTCTCTATACCTTGCGCTATTGTCACACGAAATTGCAAACAAGCGGCTTTGATAAAGCTAAAAAATAATAATATTGATGTTCCTATCCTACTAACGCGGGAAGATCATAAAGCTAAACCCGCTCCTGATGCTTTATTGCATTTAGCCCAATACTGGAATACCCCACCAGAAAACTTATTGTACGTAGGTGATTATTTATATGATCTGCAAGCTGCACAAAATGCCAATACTATGTCTTGCCTTATTACTTATGCTAAAGAGATGAGTTATGCAGATTTAGCGGATATTGTAGTGGATGACCTTACTGAGTTAAGTGATGCTATTGCACAAATATTTCCGGTTCAGGAAATGAATATTTAAGGTCTATAAGTAATAAGTAATAAGTAATAAGGAAATAGTGAGGATATCTATGCAATTTATTAGTTACTGGTTGATGTTATTTACTTTTTTTATTCATGATGTGCTCGCTGCTCATGACATGCCCAATCAAATAGAACAACAGAGTTTAACAGCCAAAAAAGAGTCATCAATTATGATTAATTTTACTGAGCAACAAAGCGTTAATAGCTGGCGTATTACAAATGATGGAGTTATGGGAGGAAGATCGGCAGGACGTTTCGTATTTAACCAAAACAAAGGTATTTTCTTGGGTGATATTTCACTTGATAATAACGGTGGGTTTAGCTCAGTCTTTAGAGAAATTGAACCGCTAGCAGCAGACCTTAAAAAGGTAACTATTGATATTGAAGGTGACGGATTAACGTACCAATTAAGAATGGTAGTTAATCTCAATGGTTATCGCTTAGCGTATAAACACAAGGTGGAGACTGTTGCGGGACAAAGAGATAAGTTAACTTTTACGCTGGCTGATTTTCAAGCGTCGTTTCGAGGACGTAGTATAGATAATGCACCAATATTAAAATCGGAAGATATTCATGAAGTCGGGTTTTTAGTCACCAGAAAAACCGCAGGAGCATTTTCTTTATCTGTTTTTAGCCTGAATTTTTAAAGGTGTTTGTTAATAAGTAAACAAGTATAAAGCGTTACTAAAAGCTAAATAATTCACTCAATGTAGATAACAATATGAATAATAATATAAATAAAGTAAACCCTAAATCACTCCTCCACAGTAAATGGACCAAGGTCGATATAAAGAATAAAGAGAAGCACTTTATCATTACGCTTGTTAAATTTGATGAAGACCAAAAGCTTGTTGAATGTATTATCGAGGCGGTGATGACTAAAAGTGAATACAGTATTGATTGGCGTGAATTAAAGGACATTAATAAGTGGGGAATAGGGTGGCAGTAATAAGGTCGTTATATTTGTTACTATAAGACTAAGTGCCCAGGACTCAGATTATCGAATATGACTCAATTAAGTACCTAAGTTAACATTGATGAAACAAGTACGTTAACCATACCACAGCATATATGCAGTGATATGCAGTAATACCACAATTTGGGTTAACCAGAAACGCATGTTCATATAATTAGTTGGTTTTTTATCTTGTTTTCCTATTGAGTTTTCGTAGAAAAATAACAGAATAAAGCTCAGTGCTAATATTATTAGAGCAACCTTCTGTGCAACCAGCAAACAAACAAAGGCTATCAGACTAAAAATGTTACTGATGATATAATGTTTGTCGTGATGAGTGAGTATATCACCGCGCCATATAGTGCCAGCGATAAAGCTTAATATTACTGCACTGTAAGCAACAAAGGCTTGTTTTGTGGATATCCCCCAAAGTTGTGCTTCACTACTCAAGTAAAGACAAACTATGAAGGGTATTAAACCTAGATAACCAAGTACTTTCCACGTTTTCATTTAACCTCCTTAGTGGTTTTAAGCATTATTTTATCTTTTTATATCAGTGTATTTCCTAGTTCACCGTTCAGTGAAAGTGGAACTGGTTTCTTATCCGGTTTAGCATAACTCAAGCGGGATAATCTTTTACTCGTATGGTAGCTATCTAGGCCTGAAATCATCACCGTATTTAATGACTCTATATCTATATAACCGTCACTTTTTATCGCTGCTTTATCACAAATAATATTCGTTATCTCACCAATGACTAACAAGGTTCCATTCTGTTGAATTGGCACTATTTCTTTCAACGTTAAAGCGTATTTAAGTCGACTCTCTTTCACAAAAGGAGCCTTAATCTTGTCGATAGTTTCGGGGGTTAAACCTGTCGCTTTAAATTCACATTCACCTTCGCTATAACGAGCAGACGTTTGATGAGCTTCTTGCCAAAAATCTTCATTTACTTGGTTAATAGTAAACTGCTTGGTTTGTTGAATATTTTCTAAGGTATGGCGTTCAACACTGCTGGGACGAGTTATAAAGCCAACTAGTGCAGGTGAAGAGCCTAGGTGAAATACGGAACTAAAAATGGCTAAGTTATTTATATTATCATTACTGACTGTGCCAATAAGGTTCGCACTTTTAAATCCAGATAAGCTATTTATTACCTGTGCTTTGTAGCGTGGTGTCATCTTTGCTAGATCATTGTGATGTATATATTGCATTTAACTGGGGTCGTATTATGAGTATCGGTAGTTATTTATACGTAAAGAAAACACTTTGCGATCACCTAACGCTTCTCATGAATTATTCAGGAGTGAGATTTCTTCCTTACTTTTAACTTGTTCATCAGTCAACCAAAGAGGAAAAATTTTACTGTCATTGATCTTATCCCCTTAATTGCTCGTAAGTAATATATCTACATACAGACATTACGGAAATTTACTATGAACAATATATTAAATACAGAAATAATGCCGACGATTATGGCTATCGCAGAGTCAAGCCATTACCTTGTAGGGGCTGTTGACTCCTCAAATAATTTTATTGGCTTAACTGAAGTGATAGATGTTGAAGTGCTCAATTCCTTAGCAGACGCTAAACAATATTTACGTAGTCATAATATAGAAACGGCAACGTTAGAATTTCAGTCAGCATATGATGAAATGTGCGGCACAGATACGGTTGGGTCATGTAGGCAAATTATTAACTTGTAGTAACAGTATCAATAATACTTTCTATATGGCGCGAAAATGTTCAATAGTTTATTGGCCCATATTTAGGTTATGGGACATGTAGACAATAAAAAAATAACTTCTATCCTACTCTAATCAATTAGAAGAAATAACCAAGTATTAACAAGCGTTAATCTTGGTTTATAACTCTCTAAGCAATAAATAACTATTAACATGCCTTTCATCACGCTACTCAGTTACTAAGTGATTTCTTAATTGGTTTAGGGCATCTACCGAAAACCCTTCATCATAAAAATGTACTATGCTGCCGTCTTTAGTGAGTAATACCACTCTAGCGTTATTCGGATTTTCATTTCCGGTGAAGGTTTGTACTTCATCCCCATCTTTATAAATAGTAACTACACCTTTCCATAGAGGTTTAGGTATACCAGCTCTCATACCATTATCAATAACGGTACTGAACATTCTAGGAAATAAGCCCTGAATGGTAGGTATTTCATAAGTAGGCACGTTCGTTTCAGTCATGTCTAAACCAATTAACCATCGGTCGATATCAAATTGTGAGTTTTGTTTGTAACCAATGAGTAGAAGGGTGAAGTCATTATCAAAATCTCCGGGAATGTTCATTGTCTTTTCTTCAAGTGTTTGACCACTAATTGATGGAAAGATTTGTCCGGTAATATCTTGATTAGGGTGGTTAGTGCTACACGCAGAAATTAGGCTGATGAAAAGCAATAAAGTAAGTAGACGCATTGATAAGTACTCGTTGATTAATACAATTAACTACTTATACGTATCTGAATCTACTTCAGTTCACAAAATTGTGTTTATAGCTTTAAATACCTTAATATTTCGAAAGTAAATGAGCCTATTAGCTATTTACCAATTGATAGATTTACCTTGCCAATCGAGATAACTCGCAGTTTGATCGTATGAGCTGTTTTCAACAATTGTTAACAGTTGGCTGGCAACGAAATCACAGGTGAAAAGTTTATTTGCGGGCACATTTTTTTGAAAGGGTTTTGATAACGGCGTATCAGTAGTACCGGGATGAAATGCAATTATTTTAATATTCTTATTTCTGCGGGCGATTTCAATTGCTGCAGTCTTTAGCATCATATTTAATGCTGCTTTAGATGCTCTATAACTATACCAACCGCCTAAACGGTTATCACTAATGCTACCAACTCTTGCACTAAAAACTACAATCTTACAGGGAGAGTTTCCCGTTAAGGTTGGCATTAATTGTTGAATCCATAACATTGGAGTTAATGCATTAGATGCCATTACCTGATTAAAGGATTCAACCGTTAATTCTTCTATACGCTTTTCCGGTTGAATACTTTGGTTATGGAGTATGCCGTTACAGATATAAATGCGGGTAATAGGAGCATGATTATACGTGGCTATCTCTTCAATGGCTTGTTCGATAGATTGTGACTGGTAATCTTTAACAGTAATAGTATTTACATGGCTAGTGTTTTTATCACGGTTGAGTAAGTCATAAGCGTTAACATCACGACTAATAAGAATCAAACCGGTAGTTTCACTCTCTATTAATTGTAAAGCGAGAGCTTTAGCAATATCACTATTTGCGCCTATGATCAGTGTTTGTTGAGTTATCATAACAAGTCCCAGAAATACATTGAGTGTTTGGTAAAGCAAATATTTTTGCTAGCAGCGCAGATATTTGATGACGATATTTAGCTAAGCCTAGATAAACCCAATGACTTAGTGTTTTAATTACAGGCCAATTCAATGGGGCAACCCAAAATCCTTTACCGACGATAGTCCAAGCTCTATGAGTGACTTCTAAGCCGAGTAAAACTTTCCCATTATAAAAGCCATGTAAAACTTTCATCGCATCGTCAACGTTAACTGCTGAGTAAATCTTTGCAAAATCCTCTTGGTGTATACCCGTTACCAGTCAAGGTGCAGGTCTCAGAGTGCTTGAGCAATTTCAATACAAGGCGCTGTGATGAAATAATGGTTATTCCCTTATCAATCACAGTAACGATGAATTGATTTTGTTCAAGCGCTTCTTCGATGGGTTTTGCATGACTTTATACTGCGTCAAATAATCAAAGCATAGAATGACTATACTTGAATTCTTCTTCTTGACTAAAGTCATGTAAATTCCCACTGAAATCCTGCATTCTGATTGGTAATGGGTATATATTAACTAAGTGGATCTCATTATCGACATCAAATTTTTTTAAGTGATTCATCTCTGCCGAACACATAGGGCAGTTACCATCATAAAATATCGTTATCATTAAATTACACCTAAAAATTGTTACATTACTGTTGTAATTCAAAACAGCTTTTGCGTGATGAATTTATACGTAAAGAGTGCGCGTAACGATCACTTAAAGGGGTTAACTAATAAAATCAATGATTAGAGATTTAATATATTGCGTGCGACTATTTTCAAAGGAGAGACGGTTTTGGCAAAGATATAACGTTTCATTAACCGTATTTTTTAAAAAATGTACTGTAATTTCGTCTTGCTTATGAAAAGCATTCACAGCATGTAGCGGTAGCACAGTAAAACCTAAGCCACGACTAACGGGCTCTAAAATCAAGCTGATTTGATTTGAAAATCCAGTACGTTCAAACTGACTGATATGTTCAAACTCACGATAATTTTCACTTAATAATTGTTGCGTATGATACTCAGCATCAGGGTGACCGATAATACCAAGAGCAATTAATGTTGCCCAGTTAATCACTTTATTTTGCTTTGATGTAACTAATACTAAGGGCTCTACTGCTATTGGCGTGCTCATTAAGGTTGAGCTTTTTGTCTGTTCTGTAAGTAGACCTATATCCACCTTTCTATCGATTAAGTCTTGTTCTATGCTTGAATTTGGCGCAAACATATAATCAATAACCAATGTTGGATGGCGTAGTTGTATGTCCAATAGCTGGGGATATAACTTTAAACCGACACTGCCAGGCGTGGTTATTTTTACTGTACCGATTAAGGGATCATCATGTTTAATCGATGCTTCTATTTCTTCTGAGGTTCTTAATAAAAGTTGACCTTGCTGGTACAGCTTATCACCGGCATCGGTAAGCGAAAAAGATTTCCCTTCGCGTACCAGTAGGAAGGTATCTAGGTGTTGCTCCAGTTTCTTTATATGTTGGCTGACGCCAGATTGAGTCATAAATAACTTTTCAGCAGTCTGTGTAAAGTGGCCAATATCAACGAGGGAGCAAAATGTTTTTAACCAAGTAAGATTAATCATTACAAAACGTACTCATAATTATGATTTATGATAATTGTACGTAATTTATCTTCCGTCGTAAACTACACCTATCTAAGTAATTGAGGAAAATAAAATGAGCAAAGCATATCCTAGAACATTCTCCCACATTGGGATCTCTGTACCTTCTGTAGAAAAAGCCGTTAAGTTTTATACTGAAGTGCTGGGTTGGTATTTAATTATGGAGCCTACTGAAATAGAAGAAGACGATAGCCCTATTGGTGAAATGTGTACCGACGTATTTGGCGCTAATTGGGGGACGTTTAAAATTGCTCATATGTCTACCGGCGATCGTATTGGTGTTGAACTGTTTGAATTTAAAAACCAAGAGAACCCAGAGAATAACTTTGAGTACTGGAAAACAGGCGTGTTTCACTTCTGTGTGCAAGATCCTAATTTAGAAGAGCTAGTTGAAAAAATTGTTGAAGCTGGTGGTAAAAAACGCATGGCAGAGCCTCGTTATTACTACCCAGGTGAAAAACCTTACCGCATGATTTACATGGAAGACCCGTTTGGAAATATTTTAGAAATATATAGCCACAGTTACGAGTTAACTTACGCAGCAGGCGCTTATTAAGCTGGATTGGTATTACATAACCTGAACTCTGGATAAGCAGCACTTGCTCAACTTTCCCATTTTTGTGGTTCTCATCGTTAAAACGTCGATAAATAGCCAGCTATTCAT
>CAJXRC010000131.1 GCA_913058405.1 uncultured Colwellia sp.
CTATAAATGTAGCATAACAATTATTCATTAGTTTTTCTAATGAATAACATTAATTAAAGTCATTTTTATTTTTTAACCAACTTGCGTATTATTCGACCCGTAGATGAAGGACATCATCTCAACGTTTTATGAAACTCAGGTACGGCGTGTGCTCCCAACCATACGCTTTATTTTTAAACATAAAACCAGCGCGAGAAAAGGTCCTAATAAATCTACAAAAGTATTACAAACTTATTATTAGGTCATACACAGGACAAAAAAATGAAAAAATGCATTAATAAAACTAACTTAATTGCCGTATTCTTCGCCACTACTATTTTAAGTACTGTAGCCACGGCTGCGGTACCAAAATCTGCACTTGTTAAAGCTGAGCCAGTAAATCGCACTCAACTTACAACTGCAGCACATAAGAACCTAAAGGCTTCGTTAACACCAGCTAAAATTGTATTTGCACAACAGTCAACAGATTCCGGCTTTGCAAAACAAAAGCAATCAGCAAATCAAAATAAGTCTGTTACGTTAACTACAGCAAGTTTAATTGCTGAATAAATAATTTGAACTACACTGTGTAAGGTAATGCTAACCACAGTAGTTACACTGCTTTATGTAGTATAGTTTGAACTGCATATTAACATATTTCAAAATGCTCGCACATTTACTGAAGTAAGATCTTAATTACTGAGATCGACAATAAAAAAGGTGTCCTAGGACACCTTTTTTTTTCATAATCTTTTATCTACCGCTTCTTTTGCATAGTAAGGTTAGGAAATCCCTCTCTTTGAACGTCCAACTACTAATCGGTAATCAAAGGCGTAAAACCTTTCACTAAATCATCTATCGCTTTCATTTGAGTTAAATAAGGCGCTAATTTATCTAATGGTAATGCGCAAGGTCCATCGCATTTCGCAGCAGAAGGATCAGGGTGGGCTTCGATAAATAAACCGGCTATGCCAATTGCCATACCACTGCGGGCCAATTGTGCCGCTTGAGCACGACGGCCATCAGCACTATCGCTTCGTCCACCCGGCTTTTGCAATGCATGCGTCGCATCAAAAATAACCGGTGCGTAATTTTTCATTTCGTCCATTGCCAACATGTCAACAACTAGGTTGTTATAACCAAAACAGCTGCCTCGCTCACACAAAATGATATTCTCATTACCTGCTTCACCAAACTTAGTAATGATATGCTTCATTTCATGAGCAGCAAGAAATTGTGGCTTTTTAACATTTATAACCGCACCTGTTTTAGCCATAGCTACAACAAGGTCAGTTTGCCTTGCTAAAAAAGCAGGTAATTGAATCACATCAACAACCTCACTAACCGGCTGTGCTTGATAAACTTCATGAACATCAGTGATGATCGGCACATTAAACGTTGATTTTATTTCTTCAAAAATCTTTAAGCCTTCATCTAAACCAGGGCCTCTGTAGGAGTTAACCGAAGAGCGGTTTGCTTTATCAAAAGAAGCCTTAAATACATAAGGTATTCCTAGCTTTTGGGTCACTTCAACATAATGTTCAGCAATCTTCATGGCGAGATCACGAGACTCAAGCACATTCATACCACCGAATAGTACGAAAGGTTGCTCGTTGGCAACCTCTATTCCTTTCACTGAAACCGATGTAATTGTCATAATTTATTCCTAGATATAAAAAAGCGTAAAATAACTTTTTATTTTACGCTTTTAGTAAAAATCACTAAGTAGCTATTAGCTCACTGTAACATGATAGTTAGTAAATATTAGCTACCAATAATACGAAGTAACTGCCCACACATCCAAGCCATATAAGTACCTAGGGCATAACCTAGTACTGCAAGTAATACACCTACGGGAGCTAATGACGGATGAAATGCTGATGCAATAACAGGAGCAGATGCTGCGCCACCAATATTTGCTTTACTGCCAACCGCTAAATAAAAGATTGGTGCTTTGATAAGTCGGCCCACAGCAAAGAGTAAAATAACGTGTATTGCCATCCATATTAAACCAATAACAACATACTTCGGTGCTTCAGCTATCTGCGTAACATCCATGTGTAAACCAATAGTCGCGACAAGAATATATAAGAAACTGCTACCTACTTTAGAAGCACCCACAGACTCAAGGCGTCTGACTTTGGTAAACGATAAAGTCAAACCAATGGATGTTACTAAGACAATAATCCAAAATAGTTTGCTGTGTAAACTGAATTTCTTAAGTTCTGGAAAATTTTGTTGGAAAAAAGGGACTAATAAATCCGCAGCAAAATGGGCAAGACCAGCAGCACCAAATGCAATAGCAATAATAAGCATAAAGTCTTTCAACTCAGGCGTACGTTTGTTTTCTTTTTCAAAAGCTTCTACATCGGCAATTAATTTATCGATACCCGAGGTATCTGCACCACTTTTAGCATCAATTGCTTTATGGTTTGCTGCAATGTATAAAAGACAAGCCATCCAAATATTAGCCACTACGATATCGACAGTGACCATAATGGTAAATATTCTACCGTCTGCTTCATAAATTTCTTTCATTGCCAGCATATTAGCGCCACCGCCAATCCAACTACCCGCAAGAGCAGCCATACCACGCCATACAGCTTCAGGACCGGTAACACCGATAAGCTCAGGCCAAATAGCCGAAACAATTAACAAGGCAATTGGACCGCCAATGACAACTCCAACTGTTCCAGTTAAAAACATAATAATCGCTTTACTACCAAGCCCAGCAATAGCCTTGATATCAATGCTTAACGTTAACAGTACTAAACAAGCAGGGAGAAGGAAGTATTTCGCAACTTCATCTACTTGGCTAACTTCGGCGCTCACTATGCCAAAAGTATTTAAAAAAGAAGGTAATAAATAGCACATTAACAACGCAGGCACGTATTTATAGAACTTTTGACAGGCGGAGTTTTTACTATTGGAGGTATAAAAGACCAACCCTAATATCAGTGCCAACAGCCCTAATACAACTGCGTCGTTGGTAACGAGTGGCGCACTAGCCACAATATTTTCTTGCATTATTTTGCCTTTTATCTATATTTTTATTATTTTAATTTTATTTTTACTGACGTAAAAATTTAGTGAAGTACGTTATTACCGATATCAATATTTTCAAGTTGAATCTTCAATATTTTCGCGGCAGGGTCTTTTGGACATTGCTCTACGAAGTAACGATAATCATCGACAGCCACTTTAAAACAATCAAGCTGATGCAGCAAGAAACCGCGATCTCTACGTTGTAACGGATCGTCAGGATTTAATGACAAAATAATATCAACACAGGTTAACGCCTTATCAAATGCCTGTTCATGGATCAAAGCACTTTTCAGTGCGGATAGGTGTTCAACCAAAGCGACACTGTCATTAATTGCTTTTAGCTCTTGCTCGCCAGGATCACCAACTAACTCATCCAAGCGCACTTCGAGTTCTGCCCAATCTAATGACTCCCCTGTAATAGCGTCAAAAATAATAGCGTATTGCTCATCGCAACACAGACGAACCATAATTTTATTTGGGATAAAGACTAAGTCTGTTTCAAAACCACATGCCGTAATAATCTCTTTAGCTAAAGCCGCCTTAACAACAGGTGACATAGCACGCTGATTTAAACCTTTCGCGACACTATAAGCTGAAACAGGCCAACGTGTCTGATAACGGTCTATAAATAAGTGCTGAAAATATAGTTCATTAAGCAACGTTTCTGCTTTTTCTAATGGTGATTCAATCTCGCTAATAACCGCAACACATTGACTGATAATTAACTCTAAACTATCTAACGATTCATCGGCGTGTAAAGGTTGCTGAGCGCTGTCGGCAAAAACATGCTCTTCTACTAATACAAGTTTTTGTAGTAAATCTTTATCGACAGATTTTAATTCTGATAAAAACAATTCATTCATAACTGATTACTTTAATGACCCCATTTGATACTTGACGCGTAGCTGATTTTTACCTTTAGCTTAGAAACAGTGCTTCTCGTGTCATTGCTAGGCGAACGATCAACATTACCCAGCCCATAGCACCTAAATAACCAAGAATTTGCATTGGCTTATTACGTGCTAATTTCAAGGTATAATAACCAGTAAAAATATAAGCAAATAAGGCTAAAATCTTTTCAGCTAACCACATTTGTTCCATTGGGTTTAAATGTAATTTTACCGCTAACGTAATACCAGCAATAAGTAACAAGGTATCAATGACATGAGGACTTATCTTCAGCCATTTACGGTCAAGATTTTTTGATGCCATTAACGTTAAAATAAAACGGTAGGTGAATAAACTAATGCTAAGGACCGCAAGGGTTATATGTAAATGTTTCAAAGTTATTCCTTTTATTTAGCAAATGGTCAAGTATGCGACCATTTACATGTTCAATTATTTTGCATAGTGTAGCGATTTTAGGTTATCAAAACGTTTTAAAGTGTAACCCTATCTCAAAAATCAACGATAAAGCTATAAAAGTATTAAGAACCTTGTATTCTCGCCCAGGTAATACGCTCGTGTCCGTTATAATCTCTAACAGTTTGTGCATTGTCGTAACCAAAAGAAGTTAATATACCTCTAACAGATTCGCCTTGCTCAAAGCCATGTTCAAAAAAAATAGCACCTTGGTTATTGAGATACTTTAGCGCTTGTTTGGCTATATGTTTAATATCGCCAAGTCCTTGCTCATCAGCAACCAAAGCAGATTCAGGTTCAAAACGCACATCTCCCTGACTTAGATTCTCATCTAATGCATCAATGTAAGGGGGATTAGAAACAATCACATCAAATTTACGTTCATTTAGCGCACTAAACCAATCACTTTGGAAGATATTCACGTGTGTTAATTGCAAATTTTTCGCGTTTTTCTGCGCTAGCTTCACTGCATCAAGACTATAATCGATAGCGTCAATTTGCCAGTTTGGTTGTTCTGATGCAAGCGATAGTGCAATAGCACCAGTACCAGTACCAAGATCTAAGCAATGTAAGGTATCCAAGTCACCAAACTGTTCAAGTACCAACTCAACTAAAACTTCAGTGTCAGGACGTGGGATAAGCGTTGCCGGTGAGACCCGAAACGGCAGAGACCAAAACTCTTGTACTCCAACGATATAAGCTATTGGCTCACCTATAACTCGCCTTTTTAACAAGGTCAGATAATCTTGCTCAACTTGGCCCGTTACTTCTTTATCAGGCCAAGTAAGTAAGTAACTACGCTCCTTATCAAGCACAAAACACAAGAGTATTTGTGCATCGAGCTTAGCACTATCGGAACAGGAAGCTAATTGCTCCTGCCCGTATGCTATCCAGTGCGCTATGGTGGCATTTTCCATTGATATGACTGACAAAACTCTAATTAATTTTGTTCAGCTAATTCAGCTAATAAGTCGGCCTGATTTTCTTGCATTATCGGCTCCATCACCAATTGTAAACTGCCTTCCATAATTTCATTTAAACGATAAAGAGTCAGGTTAATTCGATGATCACTCATGCGACCTTGCGGAAAATTATAGGTACGAATACGTTCAGAGCGATCACCACTAGCCACGAGGTTACGTCGTGATGACTCTTCTTCACTGCGACGTTTTTCATCTTCAGCTTGCTGGAGGCGTGCTTGAAGTACAGACATCGCTTGCGCTCTGTTTTTATGCTGTGAACGCTGTTCTTGACACTCGACCACAACACCCGTTGGAATATGGGTAATACGAATAGCGGAATCTGTTTTGTTAACATGCTGACCACCTGCGCCTGAGGCACGGAACGTATCAACTTTTAAATCAGCTTTGTTAATTTCAATTGCCTCAGATTCAGCGATTTCAGGCATAACAACCACGGTACAAGCAGAAGTATGCACACGCCCTTGAGACTCAGTTTCTGGCACTCGTTGTACTCGGTGACCGCCGGACTCAAATTTCATATGCCCGTAGACGCCCTCACCATTGACTTTCATGATCAGTTCTTTATAACCGCCCTGCTCACTTTCATTAGAGTTCATTACTTCAATTTTCCAGCCTTTCTTTTCTGCATAACGGCTGTACATTCTAAATAAATCACCAGCAAAAATTGCCGCTTCATCACCGCCCGCTCCGGCGCGGATTTCAACAAAACAGTTGTTATCATCGTTTGGATCACGTGGAAGTAATAAAATTTGTAATTCATCAGCAATATCTGTGAGGGCTTTTTTCGCCTCTTTGTATTCTTCCTGTGCCATTTCTCGCATATCAGGATCGTCATCTTTAAGCATCAGCTCTGCGGTAGCAAAATCATCTTCAGCAGCTTTATAGTTATTAAAAACTGAAGTCACGGCATCAAGCTGCTTAAACTCTTTAGATAAAGCACGGAACTTTTCTTGGTCGCTAATGGTTGCAGGATCGGATAATAATGCCTGTACTTCTTCGAAGCGCTCTACTAGCACTTCAAGCTTTTGATAAACTGATGATTTCATTGGGAATATTCTTATATTTTAGATAAGGAGGACTAAATTACAGCTATTCTAACACAGTAATAACGCAATCCACCATGCCCGCTGCAAATTGTCATGGCGGTGCACTAGCAGAGTCAAGGGATGTTAATCTTTCAGGGGGAAAATTTATACACATTTATGCAGATTTAATCACAGTGGAATTTTTAGCAAAGTCACGCTAAATAAATCCAATAAGAAATTTGCCTTTATGAGTATTTATTAAGTACTAATAAAGTAATACGGGGTTTACTCTTGTGAATCTATATTAAAAATGTCACGTAAATAGATAAGTTTATCAAGTTCACCACCTTGGGCAGCAGACTGAAGTGCACTGGTGGGTGCATGCATAAATTTATTCGTCAGTTTGTTGGCAAGCTCGGCTAGAACAGCCTCTGAGTTTTTACCATTTTTCAATTGAACAAAGGCTTTTTCTAGTAACAAATCACGATTTTCTAAACATTGTTTACGATAACTAATAACAGTATCTTGAGTATTTAAACCGCGTAACCAAGCCATGAAATTATCAGACTGACTATTAACAATACTTTCAGCTTGAACTGCGGCTTTACGTCTGTTGGCAATATTCTTAGCTATGATGCCTTGTAAATCATCAACGGTATACAAAAATACATCTTCAAGCTCTGACACTTGTTCTTCAATATCACGTGGAACAGCAAGATCAACCATAAAAATAGGCTGATGCTTACGTGAGGCTAACGCTTGCTCAACCATACCTTTACCAATGATAGGTAAAGTAGATCCCGTAGAACTGATAACAATATCAGCATTACACATATGTTCAGGTATTTGCGCAAGCGTAATAACATCTGCGCCTATTTTTGTTGCCATGTTTTCAGCACGCGCGAGTGTTCTGTTAGCAACAGTAATTTTTCCAACATTATTTTCATATAAATGTTTTGCAACTAACTCAATAGTTTCACCCGCTCCAACGAGTAATACTTTTGTTTTTTCAAGACCGCCAAAAATATGTTTAGCTAAATTTACTGAAGCAAAGGCGACAGAGACCGCACTGGCACCAATTTCAGTTTCAGTACGAACTTGCTTTGCTACGCCAAAGGTACGTTGAAATAACCGATCCATGATCAATGACATAGAGCCAGCAGCTTTCGCTTGGCTATAAGCTTGTTTCATTTGACCTAGGATTTGCGGTTCGCCTAAAACAAGCGAATCTAAACCACAAGCAACACGCATCATGTGATTAACAGCTTGCTGATCTTTATGCCAATATAGGCTAGGGAGAATGGTTGAGGCAGGTACATTATGGAAACTTTCTAACCATTGAATGAGACGTTGCTGAGTAGCATCAAAGTCACCATCTTGTACTAGGTATAACTCTGTTCGATTACAGGTAGAAAGAATAGCAACTTCACGGCACTGTACAGCATTAAGCATTTCTTGCAGGGCGATAGAAAGTTTATCTGGATTAAAAGATATCTTTTCTCTCACAGCAACAGGTGCAGTTTTATGATTAATTCCAACAGCAACGATAGACACAGTAATAAACCTATTTTATAAACATTTCCGACAAGTTTTAAACAACTTGTTTTATCTAGTAACGCCAGTATACCCTAAGCGCTGCTATTAAAATATGATCTGTGATAAAAGACCCTAAAAATAATACTGCTATTTACAAAGACTAAATAGCTATGTTTCAATAACAATCATCTTCGTTTTAAGCACTTATCATCAATGTTCCCATTCATCAATTCCAAGCTTCATCAGTCCAGCCTACTTATCTTTACCTTATTGACCTTGGTAATATCTGGTTGCAGTACTATACCTAACAATGATTCACAGATATTAATTAAACAGACACCCCAACAAAGAATTACTCAGCTGCAGCAATTACAGCAATGGAAGATAAAAGGTAAAATAGCTTTTATTGAAAAAAAATCACGAAATAGTGCAACACTTTCATGGCAAGTTAACGAGAATCAAAACACCCAACTACTCAATTTAACCAGCTATTTAGGTATAAATGTTCTCCAACTTGATTCAAGTGATAATAATCATAAAATCCAAGTAGATGGAAAAACTTATCGTGGCCGTGATCTCGAAAATCTTATCTATTCCATTACTGGTTTAACCTTACCGACAAAAGCATTAACATTTTGGCTCAAGGGTATTCCTTATCAAGAAAATGATAAGATTAGTTATCAGGAAACAACACAGCTACCACTCACTTTATCCAGCTATTATAACAATGAACTGTGGCAAGTCAGTTACGCAAACTATCAGCAAATAAGCGGTTATAGTTTAGCAACTAAGTTTTCGATTAAAAAAGATGACTTGTTAATTAAAATTGTTGTCAACAACTGGGCTATTGCCAACAAATAACAAGCTAATTACCAAACCATATTACTTACAATAAGCAGAATATTTACATGACTTGTTCTTCTCACCCGAACTCTTTTCTTAATAAAGCGATTGATTTTCCATCTCCAGCAAAGATTAACTTATTTTTGCATATCATAGGGCAACGTGAAGACGGTTATCACAACTTAGAAACGCTCTTTCAATTTATCGATCACAGTGACACTCTCACCTTAACTGTCACTGAAGCACCTGAAATAGAATTATTAACCCCTATAGATGGCGTTAACAATGACGATAACTTAATTGTTAAAGCTGCACGATTACTGAAATCTAAAAGTGATTCAACTTTAGGCGTTAAAATCAGTATCAATAAAATCCTACCCATGGGCGGAGGTTTGGGCGGTGGCTCATCAAATGCCGCAACTATTTTGGTAGCACTTAACTTGTTATGGCAATGCGACTTATCTTTAAGAGAATTGTCTTTATTAGGTTTGAGCCTTGGTGCTGATGTGCCTATATTTATTCATGGTTTTTCCGCCTTTGCTCAAGGCGTAGGTGATGACCTAACGGCTATTGAACCGCAAGAGTCGTGGTATTTAATTACCAAACCTGAATGTAGCATCTCTACAAAGGAAGTTTTTACTGCTGTAGATCTACCAAGAAATACCAAGAGACTTGACCTCTCAGCCCTTAATACTAGCGACTTCATCAATGAAAGCTTTCATAATGACTGCCAAACTTTAGTAATTAAACAGTATCCTGAGGTTGCCAAGTTACTGGCTTGGTTGGTAGAATACGCACCCTCAAGAATGACAGGAACTGGCGCGTGTGTTTTTTCGCAACTTTCTAGTTTTCAAGAGGCGCGTTCATTGCAAGCGAAACTCCCTAAAGGAATAAGCTCATTTGTGGCGCAAGGACTTAATAAGTCCCCACTTAGTTCAGTAATAGCAAAGCTATCACCGAACAAGTAACGTTTTATAAAGATTTGCTAGCTTAACCAGTTCAACTACTTTTAAGCTCATTATTGTGCTAAAAAGTTGCGACAGTTAAGTCAGCCTATACTGTTCAATGATTGCTTATCAATCAAAGAGCCTACTATTAATGTCAAATATTTCTGAGGAATCGAAAGTGCCTGACATGAAGATTTTTGCGGGTAATGCCACCCCTGAACTGGCCAAAAAAATTGCTAATCGCCTATATATGCCTCTAGGTGATGCTAAAGTCGGTAGTTTTAGTGATGGTGAAATTAGTGTTGAAATAAACGAAAACGTCCGTGGTGCTGATGTTTTTATTATTCAATCAACCTGTGCTCCAACCAACAATAACTTAATGGAATTAATTGTAATGATAGACGCTTTGCGTCGTGCCTCTGCCGGCCGTATCACTGCTGTAATCCCTTATTTTGGTTATGCTCGCCAAGACAGACGCGTACGTAGTGCTCGTGTACCAATTACTGCTAAAGTAGTTGCTGACTTCTTATCAAGTGTTGGTGTTGACCGTGTATTAACGGTTGATTTACACGCTGAGCAAATTCAAGGTTTCTTTGATGTGCCTGTTGATAATGCTTTTGGTACGCCAATCTTACTAGATGATATGCAAAACCGTGAGTTAGATAACCCTGTTGTTGTTTCTCCTGATATTGGCGGTGTAGTACGTGCTCGTGCAGTAGCAAAATTACTTGACGACGCTGACTTAGCAATCATTGATAAACGTCGCCCTAAAGCGAACGTTGCACAAGTTATGCATATCATTGGTGAAGTTGAAGGTCGTGATTGTATTATCGTTGATGATATGATTGATACTGGTGGTACCCTAGCTAAAGCTGCAGAAGCATTAAAAGAACATGGCGCAAAACGTGTTATTGCTTATGCTACTCACCCTGTATTATCAGGAAATGCTGCGCAAAACCTTAAAGATTCTGTTATTGATGAAGTTGTTGTTACTGACTCAATCCCACTTTCTCCAGCAATTAAAGAACTTAAAATGGTTCGTCAATTAACATTAAGTGGCATGCTTAGTGAAGCGATTCGTCGCGTAAGCAATGAAGAATCTATTTCTGCAATGTTTGACTAATCTTTTGTAGTTAATTCCTAGTGCATATTCTCTAGCGATTACTAACTAATATTCAAAAAAGCAGCCTCTTTGTAGGCTGCTTTTTTATTTCCACCAGTACTTTAAATTTCTTGTTGCCCCCCTTAGCTTACACATATCCAACATATTTCATCTAATTAACATACACTTTCACCTGCTATTCCCTCTTAAAAACCTATATATTAATGTCTTCGCGAACCTATTTATCCGCGAATCTACTTATAAGTACTCTTTAAGGAAGAACTGTGCGTATTCAATCAATTGACATATTACGAGGAATTGCCATTTTAGGTATTTTGTTTATGAATATTTATTTCCATGGCTCGCTGATCACGGGTTATGGAGAGCTATCTCCCAAGCCAGTTATGGATACTTTTATAGAGATTGTTAATACAATATTTTTCGATGGAAGATTTAGAACACTATTTTGCTTACTCTTCGGCGCAGGCTTAGCTATTCAATATAACGCTTGTAAAAAAAAGCAGTTATCTCCTAAAGTCTTTTTATCCAGTCGACTAAATTGGCTAATAGTCTTTGGTATTATCCACGGAGTATTTATTTTTGGTGGTGATGTGCTGCTTTTATATAGCCTAAGTGCTTTAACTATATTGAGTGCTCTAGAGCTACCCTTAAAAGATCTCTATAAAAAAGCAACCCGGTATATAACCATAGGCATCATCCTCTCAATAGCCTTTACATTACTTGTTATCATCTTTGCAGAAGATTCACCTATGATGAGATCTTCCGAAGATTATATTGCAATGCATGAACTTTGGTTTAGCCACTATGGATACCAGGTGCTCATTCAAGGTGGTATCACTTTCGGTCTACTTTTACTTTCTCCCCTATTTATTTACTGGCAAGTAGCAGGCTTGATGTTGTTAGGTGCCTTTTTATATAGAGTAGGTTTCTTCAATAAAGGTTTTAGCGCTAAGCGTCTAAAAATCGTCTTAACTATGGCACTGATTTTTATCACTATAGATATATCTTGTATGGCACTATTTGACATAAGTGGTGAAATCAGCTCTGTGCTTTCAAGTGTATCAGCAATATTTGTTGCCTTAATATATGCACATATCGTTATTAAGCTAACAAAAAAGAAATCCCACTTCATTACCTTATACGCAGCACCCGGCAAGGTCGCGTTTAGCCTTTATATATTACAGTCAATTTGCATGGCCTTGCTACTAAGACCTTGGCAAGAAAGCTTCTATTTAACAGCGCATAGAATAGACTATGTCATGATAGCTTTAATCTTCACCCTTGTTCAAATAGGTCTTGCTCATCTCTATTTACGTTATTTCAATCAAGGGCCTTTAGAATATATTTGGCGAAAAGCATATCAAAGAAGCATCAACAAGAATGAAAAAAATTTAGGTACTTAAATGTAGTTCAATAAGTGGTCACGAAGAAGGCTTTAATTAAAAGGGACATTAGGTTAAACGATAAATAAGCGTAGCTTTTATATACTGTAGATGTTAACATTTCGCGCCTTTTTTATCCGCCAAGTTGAAAGTAATTTTAATTAGCGGAGTTACTAAAGGTTTATATCCTTGTTTTTGGTCGCAAGAAACAAGACAACATTTTTAAGCCTTATGGCTTATTTAACACAAAGAGTATTAAAATGATTGATTTATTAACATTAGAAGCTGAAGTACGTACTGATTTAGGGAAAGGTGCGAGCCGCCGCCTACGTCACGCGAACAAAGTTCCTGCTATCCTTTACGGTGAAAATGAAGAACCTGTATCTTTAACTTTAGAGCACAAAAACGTTTTCCGTGCTCAACAAGAAGAAGCGTTCTACTCGCAAGTATTAACATTGAACATCGCTGGCAAGCCAGTTGAATGTTTAATTAAAGACATGCAACGTCACCCGTTCAAGCAAGTTGTAATGCACTTAGATTTCTTACGCATTGATGCGAAGCATGTTGTACATGCAAACGCTCCTATTCACTTCTTAAACGAAGATGAAGCGGCAAAAACTGGTGCTAACATTTCTCACCACATGAATGAAATTGCTATCACTTGTTTACCAAAAGACTTACCTGAGTTCATCGCTGTTGACTTAGCTGGTTTAGAACTTGGTCAAACTATCCATTTATCAGACATTGCATTCCCTGCAGGCGTTACTTCTGACGAATTGGCTAAAGGCGAAGATCACGATCTAGCTGTTGTTTCTGCTAATGCTCCTAAAGCTGCAAAAGCAACTAGTGACGATGAAGCTGCTCCAGCTGCTGAAGAAACTCCAGCTGCTGAATAATAGCTACATTCATTCTGTCTCTTATACACATCTCCGAGCCCACGAGACCGTACTAGATCTCGTA
>CAJXRC010000132.1 GCA_913058405.1 uncultured Colwellia sp.
CGAGATCTAGTACGGTCTCGTGGGCTCGGAGATGTGTATAAGAGACAGCTATAGGATGGTTCACACAAAAAATATGTATGAAGGCACTTACAAGGCAATTAAACGGAAATGTACAGTTGGCTGTTTTGTTCCTCATCATTTTTCCTTTTTGTGGAACACATTTAGAAAACTAAAAAAATACTGGAGTGGTGACTCTCATTATTGTAGTTGGTGTGGCTTCAACATGTTTTATGTAAATAACTTACATATGTAACACAATAAAAAGTAGGCAAAACATTTACTTACCCTGTTTTTTAGGTATTATGTTTAACAAGGATTTCGATGTTGGCATCGAAGTAAATAAAAGGATTTAAAATGAAAAAACTCATCTCTTTAACTTGTATGGTTTTAGCGTCATCTTATGTAGGTTCAGCTTGCGCTGATGATACTTGGTACCTAGGTGCACTTTATAGCGTACAAAAGATATCATCTGGTGTAAAAGCTCAAAATCTACCTTCCAAAATTGACTTAGAGGCTGTTGGTTTATTGGCAGGCTACAAATTCAACCAATACTTTTCTCTTGAAGCAAGACTTGCAAAAGGTACATCGGGATATTCTGAGACATTCGTGTATTTAGAGCAGATAGCTCCTGAAACTTATCATAATGTAGATCTTGATAGTCAATTTTCATTATTAGTGAAGGCATCTTATCCCATTTACCAATCATTTAGCCTTTATGGTATAGCGGGTTACACTGAGTCAAGAATTAAGATAACTGGCTTGGGTATAAATAATGATTATTTCAATAAGTTTGAAAGTGTTCCATATGGTCATACTAGAAAAGACAGTGGTTTTAGTTATGGTGTAGGTTTAAATTATCAGCTTACAGAAGAAGTTAATGTATTTGCTGATTATCAAGTTCTTCCTGATTACGAACTTGGTTATGATCTTTCAAAAGATTGGGGAAGCACTACAATTGGTGTTAGCTACTCTTTTTAATAAATTTAAATAGTACAAAGTACTCAAACAGCCTAAATAGTTTGAGTGCTCGTTTATGCAATTTATGTCAACCTTTTGAGGCGTTTAACTCTGCTTTATATGCAACGGAGAGGCGTGTGAAATATTTACCATCATTTACATTGGGGATACTTTTGTGGCTAGCATTAAAGTATGCCTTTTCATTAGCTGGTAGCTATAGTCCATTACTGGATTTTTTAAGCTCGACAGCTAACATAAATGAATATAGTCCTACATATTTGCTATTAGCCTTACACGATACACTTATCAAGTTATTGGTATGCTTCCTTTTTCTGTATGGTTATAAAAAGCTATTTATCAAACTGCCATTTAACGTTATAAGCGCATTAGTTTTTCAACTTCCAACGGCATTAGGGATTATATTAATTACTATACAGGCATCTGAGTATTCAAACTTTCCCAATTTTTCGTCCTATTATGGCATTGTTGATGTCATTGCATTTACAGTAAGTTGTACGTCTGTAATTTTCGTGTATTGGTTAATGACTGCATATAACAAGCATTTAAAGCGGGATTGATAATAGTTTTTTCTATTTCGCTACACACTTTGATAAACAATTAATAGCCTACTAAATGGGCATTATGTTTAAAATTATTCTAGTTGTGAGGTTCATATAAAATGATCGATATATTAGCTGTTTTTATCACGTTTTTTGCCGTTATTGATCCGATTGGAACAATACCGGTATTTATAGCTGTGACAGCTCAATATGACCAAAAAACAAAGCGGCGGGTTGCTTTACTGGCAACAATTGTATCTGCATGCGTATTGTTGTTCTTTTTGGTTGTAGGTGAAATAGTGTTAACAGCACTCTCTATTCCACTACCTGCGTTTCAAATATCTGGAGGGATCGTTTTGTTTTTATTCGCTCTCAATATGATTTTTGGTGATAGTAAACCCGATGAAGAGATAAAATCATTAGAAAATTCTCATAAAGAAACTGCCATATTCCCACTTGCTGTGCCTTCTATTGCAAGCCCTGGCGCTATGTTAGCCGCTGTACTCTTAACAAAGAATTCTGTTTATACTCTTTGGGAACAGACGCAAACTGCACTAGTTATGTTATCTGTTCTCATTTTAGTTTACATATTAATGCTACTCGCTGGCTTTATTAATCGCCTGATAGGCACAAGTGGTGCGAGTGTCATAAGTCGGGTGATGGGACTCATTCTTTCATCTATTGCCATCACAAATATTTTAACGGGTTTTGGTGATTATTATAAAGTGCTGTAGATATAAAAAAGCATAACTCGTCATTTCAAAGTACAAATAACAGTTGGCTGTCTTTCGTTATAGCCAACCTATGTTTTCCGCTTAGTAAGTCGTTAAGTGGTTTAAGTACTAAGCTGATCTCTAAAATGACGAGTTGGAGTTAAACTTAACCTCGACGTAATTTCAGTAGCCATGAAGGTCGATTCTTTTCCGCGTCGTAAAATACAGACATAGTGAAAAAAAACATCAGTAGCAGTATTGTATGCGCGGCTAGGCTTATGCCAAAGTAGATAATACTTCCAAGATATATGGCAAAAGAAAAGCTCCAAAGACCAGCTAAAATTGTCATTATATAAAATCTACTGACAGGATCAGGAATATGTCTGAGTGGGTTTCGTTCTGAATCAAAAATATATTTGTAATAATCATATATTCGAAGTGCAAATAATTTCATCATATACTCTCTTATTTCAAAGTTCCTATATTAGAATACGGTTTCATTTCGAATTTAGATCTAAATAATATCCTTTTTAATAATTGTTACGATCATCTTCGCATAACAAAACAGTTGGCTTTTTCTTATTCACGCTTATTTTATTCAACATATTTAGCCCGTTAACAAATCGTTATGCATTGGACAAGATATTTAATCAAGCTGCCATCAATTTGCGAACTTAATAAAAGTAGGCAGTAACTGACAATAATCATTTACTACAACGAGTGTATACAACTCTTCAATTAGACTTTTCAACATCACTAAAACAGACAGTTAGTGAGTATGTTGTAAGTTAAATTCTAATAAGACATTGAAAAGAGAAAAAACAGTTGGTTTTTCCTTCTTCTTCGCTTACCTTATGCAATTATTATTTACCCCTAAATGGGGCGCTATATATTTAAGGAAAATCATGCACAGTATCAAGAGTCGTAGATTACGAAAAAAATTATATTTAGATGAATTTGCTATTTTAGGTTTTGAGTTTTCATGTACATTGAATGCAAAAACTTCAGATGACTTTGACTCATTATTAATGCAGTTAGTCGATTTTGTTGAAAGCCGTGGACTCTCTATGGGAGGAGGCGGAGATACTAAACTTTTTAGTGCTTTCATCTGTTCAGACCATCGTTATGTTTCTGCAACTGAAGAAGATCGAGATGCTATTACAGCTTGGCTTGATAACCAGGAAGCTATAAACAATATTACTGTAGGTAAATTGGTTGATGCGAACTACGGTGTATAATTAGTCACTAAAGCAGCACAAATAACAGTTGGTTCATACTCGCGCATAGGTTATTTTAACCAACCGTTATTTACCTCTTAGGGGTTTAGTTTAACAAGGATAGTTAAATGAATAATTTATTACTTAAAGAAAAGTTAGTTGTATTATTTTGCTGGGGAGCAGGTTTTTTCTTTCTTGGCACTGGTTGGTATGATTTTTTAACCTCTCAAAGTAGTTTAAGTAATTTAGCTATTTCAACAGGTGTAGCAATAACTATCTTTAGTACTGGCTTCACACCTAAAGTATTTTACATGCCTATAAGATCTGCATTAAAAGATATTCAATCACCTATTTTAGTCAACATTGAAACACAGCAATATATAACATTAAGCGGTATTGTCATAAGTTCTATTGGTTTGGCCACACAATTTTTGTTCTAACGAGTAATTAGACAAGCATACGGAAAAGTTGGCTGCGCTCTTTGTTTATAGTAGCTGGACTCACATCAACAATTTTGTTGAAACTGAAACTTGAGATTAATAACATGACAAACTTATTACCTTTACATGAAGATAAAAAATTAGCTGTAACATATCGAGTTGAAGCCGGTTGCTTAGGACCAGATGGACTAAATTATATTTCTGAATTTTGTAACTTTGCTCAGTCGGTACTTGAAACATTAGATTCAGATTATATTGCTTGGAACATTGTTCACAGAGAAGACAAAACGTTACCGGAAATGCAATACGGCTTGGTTGGTAAGGCGATTAGCTCCCTCAAAGCCGAAAAATATTTGTCAGTATTCGGGAAAACGCTTGATAACTTTGAGTATGAATTAAGTGAACGTTTAACAACGTTAATCCGTCAATTTATGAGTAACTCATGATGGAAACCTGTATTTTTCAATACAACACGTAACAAGCGTTATAGCGGGGTATATTGCTGTGTGATTTACTCTTTAATCGTTTAATTTAACAAGGATCTAGTTTATGGATAGTCAAAATACAAAAATTAAACGGAGTGCAATTTTAATTAAATGCTTTATGGCTTTAGTTATCTTCACCCTAGCAATTAAAATTTATGAAACGAGTATTATTGATTTTGGTTCAGTAGCCGGTGCTGTTGGTATTCTCTCAATGCTACGTGGGTTTCTTTCTTCACCTAGTTTATTGTCAATGCCTATTAGAGAATGGTTGAGATCGACTCATAAAATATCTAACGAAAGCTATTTTTATTTTATGGTGGCTCTAGTATTAATTGTTGTAAGTGGCTTTTAAAATAAGTATAACAATTTACTCACACGGACCCGATAATCGTTGCTTGAGCTAGCTCCTCGTAAATTAAAGCCATTGGAGTATCACTAAATGATCGAAGCAAGTTGTCACTGTGGCAATATAAAAATTGATGTTCCTGAAACAACGAAAGCAGTTACGAGTTGTAATTGTTCTGCTTGTAGCAAATACGCATCATTATGGGCTTACTTTTCACCTAAAGACGTTAAAGTTACTACGGTAACTCACTCTATTTCTTCATATTCTTGGGGTGATAAAACCATTGAGTTCCATCATTGTAATAACTGTGGTTGTTTAACTCATTACACGCCAACAGCGAGAGGTAATAAAGATAAAATGGCAGTCAATTTTCGTCTAGTAAATGCTAATGTTGTTAGTGCTCTCAAAATTAGATATGTTGATGGTGCCGATACCTGGGAGGAAGTAAAGCCATAAATTCTAAACAAGGCCTCCAAGTCGGACAAATTACAGTCAGCTGTTGTTCTTACCTTAAACATTTAGCCATTAGTCACTACCCCAGCAGGTATGCGTTATGTTACTGTTTAATTTCTTCTTCCCACTCTGCAGCCCAATCTCTCAAAGGGTTAAGTGTGTTCATTAAGGACAATCCTAATTCTGTTAGTTTATAGCCTTCAGAAGTTGTATAAACCAATTTAGCTTCAGTTAACTGTTTAATTCTAGTGTTTAAAACAGAGGGTGACATACCGTCACATTGTTCCTGTAGCGCTCTAAAACTTAAAGAGGCAGTGTTTAACTCCCACATAATTCTCATATTCCACTTTCGACCTAACAGATCAAAAACAGCCATGATAGCTACACCCGAAGTAGATCCCCTTACTAATTTTTTAGGTAATGGAGTTGTCATAATTGTTGCGCTTCTAAAAAAGTAGCGCTATAGTCCGCTACGAAATAAGTAGCGATTGTATATTAATCAATTTAAAAAGCGAGAATTATATGTATCTAGTAGATATGAGTTTTACTGACATGGCGAAAATAACTCCGGAACTAACTGATAAGCATAAAACTTATCTTGAACAAGAATATAAAACAAACAAGCTAATGTTTGGTGGAAGAAAGGTGCCTCGAACGGGAGGAATACTTATTTCACAACATGATAATGAGCATGAACTTATTCAAGTAATGAACTTAGATCCTTTTGTTAAAAGTGGAGCTGTAAGTTATTCAATTACAGAATTTGTTCCTGTAATGGCTTCCAAAGCTTATCAAAATATCGTAGCCTAACAAATTGTTAAAAAAGAACAAAATGCAGTTAGCTGTTTTGTTCTTTAATATTTCAACCAACAAATTTTTTACCCCTACAGCCAATGCTAACTATGAAGCCCTTTATGATACAACTGAAGTATTAGAAATTGAAAATGGTAAAGTATCGGTCATTATAAAATACAGCGAGTAGTTCACGCAATGAGCCATACAAAAGCACGAAGAATAGTTGATTTTTCCGCTGGGTCGTTCATGTTAGTAAACAATTATTTACCTAATATTAAGGCGTTATAATGTGGAGAGGTTTTTATGTTAAACAAAGGAAGTTGTTTGTGTAATCGAGTTGAGTATGAAATTGATGGCGAGTTTGATGATGTACTAAACTGCCATTGTAGTATGTGCCGTAAACTACATGCCTCAGCATTTAGAACAAGAGCAAAAATTACAACGCAAAGCTGGAAAACGATTCAAGGTAGTAAATTTATTAAATTCTACGAATCATCACCAGGAGAACATAAAGGCTTTTGCTCTGAATGTGGTTCAAGTTTATTTACCAAATTTGATAATGCGCCTGATGTCTTAGGATTTCCTTTTGGCACTTTAGATACTGACCCTAAAGTTAAACCAACTCGGCACATTTATGTGGGGAGTAAAGCTAGTTGGTTTGAAATAACAGATGACTTACCTCAACAACAAGAATATGAGTAGAGTTCGTTATAAAAAGCTGCTCAAGCGGGGAAGTATCACAAAAATTAGTAGACTGTGCTCTGTTTCCCTTCATAATTTAAGTAAACTATTATCACCCTCTAAAGTGGGCGTTAGGTGCAATGGAGTTCACATGAGACTGCTACTAATTTTATCATTGTTTGCGTCATCTGTATCCGCGTCAGAATTTGACATAGATACTTATTCTACTTCTCTAGACTTTGCTCAAGTTAAAGATGTTTTGGCAACTCAAAAGCCAAGCGGTAATTGGTGTTTTGGTACTTCCGTTCGACATAATGACCAAGGTTGGGAGCATTATGCCAATGGGTGGGAAGTTATTGACTTTGACGGTAATCAACTTGGATACCGTGAACTTGCTCACCCTCATGATAATGAGCAACCCTTTACACGCAGCCAGTGTAATATCGAAATACCATTAGAGATAACTAGGGTTGTAGTGCGAGCAAAATGCAATAAACATGGGTTCGGAGGCAAACCTTTCATTGTTGAACTAAAGCCTCTTTAATTTGTGATTTTTCACTTATGATGGTCAATTTAGTAAATTTACTTAATAAACTAGTCAACAAACACTGAAATAGTGGGCGATTCGCTTCGCTCTATTTTATGCCTCTAGTTGCGTGCTATATGTTTGGAAGAGTCAGTTAATGAATCGAAATTTAGTAAATATAATAATTTTATTAGTCTTTCTTTCAGGCTGTGCTGAAAGAGTCATCGATATTAGTGATAACGAAGGAAAAATTGTAGGTGGTTGTAATGCGGGTTTTGATTGGCATTTATACGGGTTACAAGACTCTATTGATTATATGTTGTATGAGTGCGCTAAAGATTCAATTGCTAAGGGTTATACAATATCAGATGAAAGGTTGCTCACCATTGATTTTACACTTCCAGCACCGCCTAAAGATCAACTGTGGAACAAAAAGATAGCGATGAGTGAATTTCATAGTGGGAAAATTACCGAAAGGGAATTAGGCTATGTTCTTGCAGAAACAGAATATCAATACATCAGAGTCATATGGGTTGCCGAAGATGACTTAGCTAATGGCAAGATAACTCAAGCTGAATTTAATGAAATTGACAAAACGGCAAAACTCAAATGGCTTGGCGAATAATGTGTATAACAAGGACTTCAGGCGAAAAATAGACAGTTAGTTTGTGCGATTTTTTCACTTATTCGCGAGCCGATTAATCTAGTGTTAAAAACTTTCTATTTATTGGCGATTGTAAAATTTAAAAGAGTATTTAATGTCAAAAAAATATAATAACTTCTCAGAATTTTATCCTTTTTACTTAAGCCAACATGCCAATAAAACTTGTCGACGACTTCATTTTGTCGGCTCTTGTTCTATCATTTTACTTATGATCTCAGTTGCGGTTTCTGGTTATTTATCATTACTTTGGTTTATACCTGTCATTGGATATGGTTTTGCTTGGGTAGGGCACTTTATATTTGAAAAAAACAGACCTGCGACGTTCACATATCCAATTTATAGTTTGATAGGGGATTGGATCATGTTTAAAGACATGTTAATTGGAAAGATTAAGTTTTAATGATATGAATTGCAGATCTCAGCCTGCTTTAATACCATTTCAGCTTAACGTTTCTAACGCTTTAACAAGAGCATCTGTTTCACTCAGCATAAATAACCCTATACAAAGCTGCTAGATAAGTTAGCTGAGATAAATATCGAAAAAGAAATAAAGAGTAGTTGTGACACTCGCCACAATAACAAATTGTCTAATATATTTTTGTGGGAGTTGGCGAGATACATTAGCAGCGACATAACCTCCAGCTAGAGTACCGCATAAGACAATTGATCCTTCGTACCAGGCAATAACATCGTTATAGATAAAGAGCGCTATAGCAATTAGCGATACTGTTGATGAAATTAATAGTTTTAAACCGTTCATGGTATTGATATTCGTATGACCAGCTAATGCTAAATAGCTAAGTGTTATAATACCAAGCCCTGCATTGAAAAAACCGCCATAAGTCGACACACCAAAAAGTATGATTAACAGTAATATTCCACCGATAAAAGACGCATGACGATGATTTTCTGCCATTTTTTTTAAGTAAATATTAATTTTGCCGCCAAACACAAACAATACGGTAGCGAATAAAAGCAACCAAGGAATAGCTTCTTTAAATACATCTTCAGGTGTTTTTAATAATAGCCATGCACCAGCAATCCCCCCCATTAAACTGATTATTATTATTCTAAGTAGTTCTTGTTTATGTGCTGCAATGTCTTTCCTGAAAGCATAAGTACCACTCATATAACCAGCACATGATGCAAAAGTATTAGTAGCACTTGCTATGATAGGAGGTATGCCAACAAACATTAGCGCAGGGAATGTTATGAAACTACCGCCCCCCGCAATGGAGTTAATAACACCCCCCAACAGGCCTGAAAAAAAAAGAAAAACAAGTTCAAACAACATCGTTAACAACAAGCCTTTGAATGTATAATTTGGCTAGACGATAACACATTTGCATTGAGTTCGTTAGCTTTTGCATGTTACGTAAACGCATTGAGTAAACTTAACAGTTAGCTAAAGATAACGATTGTTACTGTTTATAATCGGCTGATATTGTAGGATATTAAATATTGCTGATGGCCTGCATATTACTTGAAAATGACCGCAATAGACGGGAGTAGATTTGCAAAGCAATTATCGAATTAGTAACCGTGTATTAATTCATTATTAGCCCTTTAATGTGGGCGTTTACTCTTAGAGGATATTCAAATGTCGGATAGTACGAAATCAGATGTAAAAGTAGGTGCCATTGAATGGTGTGATTTGACTGTTGGTAACGCCGTAAATGTAAAAGACTTTTATTGTAGTGTGGTGGGATGGGAATCAAGTTCTGCTTCAATGGGGGATTATGATGACTTCAATATTAACCTACCAAAGACTGGTGATACCATAGCAGGGATATGCCATGCTAGAGGTAGTAATAGTAACTTACCTGCCCAGTGGCTTATGTATGTTAGAGTTGAGGATGTCGCTGTAAGCGCTCAAAAATGTAGAGAGTTAGGCGGTGATATTTTGGATGGTCCACGTAAAATGGGTGCTGAAAATTTTTGTGTTATTAAAGATCCCGCAGGCGCTGTTTTAGCTTTAGTCTCCAGCTAATAGTAAAGGTTAAAAAGACCTGTGATACTTTTCTAAAGTTGGCTTACAGAAGGCATCGATAAAACAATGGCAATCGTTTCACGTTTAGCAGCTTTAACAAAACATTACTTATCTCCTGTAATGGACGATATCTACCCGTTCCACCTGAAGATGCTCGTTTCAAGAAGTCTGAGCGGTTCAGAATCAGCGCGTATTTTTTATTAAGGGTTATTCTCTTAAAAAGAAATGTAACGTAGAGTATGATTTGCTCAGACTTCCCAAAAGGGCTGGTTTAGAAACGCTTTATGCTGCGTTATTGATTTCGACAATAGAATAACTATTCTCTTAAACCAATGCCTTGTCTAAAGGCGTTTCTAATCCCAGTTGAATAATGCATATTCAAGTGGAACGGGTATAAATTAAGTAGGGTTCAATGAATAAAATCAATATCAGTGAAAAATTCAATCAGTTCAAAGAAGTCTGGACTCCTAAGGTTATAGCCGAGTCAAACGGCCAGCTAGTTAAAATAGCAAAAGGCAGTGGTGAGCTTGTTTGGCACAAACACGATAATGAAGATGAACTTTTTATTGTGTTTAAAGGACAACTTACTTTGCAGTTGAGAAATGAAAATATTGTACTGAATACGGGTGAGATGTATGTAGTTCCTAAAGGGGTAGAACATTGCCCAAAAGCTGAACCAGATACCCACTTTATGATGGTTGAGCCATCTTCTACTGCCCATACAGGCGAGCACCATACTGATGTAACCGTATCATCAGAAGAGCAGGAATGGATTTAGTACACAAAAAGTTATGTCATAGGGCATATCAACGGGCTGTGTTTTGCAAGGTCACACATACCATCAATATTACTAAAGCCATTAATATGGGCGTTATACCCAAGTGGTTTCAATGAAGGTTATCGTATCTGCATTATCATTAAATGATAGGGAAGACTGGGAATGTCTTTACCGTGAATATGCTGAATTTTATCAAGTTCCTATGGACCAAGAGATACTAGATACCGTGTGGTCTTGGATTTTCGATGAAAACAATAAATTTTATGCACTTGTAGCAAAAGATGATTCCGGTAAATGTTTGGGATTAATGCATTACAGAGCAATGCCGTCTCCGCTCAGGGGCAAGTTAGTCGGTTTTCTTGATGATTTATATGTTAAACCTGAAGTTAGAGGAGGTGGCGTAGTAGATGCCTTGTATAAAGCATTAAATAACTCTGCTTCAAATCATGATTGGCCTTTTGTTCGCTGGATAACAGCGGATAATAATTACAGAGGTAGGAGTGTTTACGATAAACTGTCTGATAAAACTCAATGGATAACATACCAAATGCCGATAGATCCTAGGTTATAATAAATAATTAATTATGAAAGGCAGCAGCATGCTGCGCTTTACATTTCCCAAATTGGAAATCCCCCTTTATAAATAACAAAATCTTTTGATTTGTTATAAGGCGAATATGAACATTACTGATGTAGAAAGAGATGCGTTATATAAGGTCATTCACTCACGTAGAGATGTGCGAAAGGACTTTATCTCCAAAGCTATTCCTGATGAGGTATTAGAGCGAATCCTTAAAGCAGGTCATCATGCTCCAAGTGTTGGTTTTATGCAGCCTTGGGATTTTATCTTGGTGACTGAAGAAGAGACCAAAAAGGCACTGAAAAAAGGCTATGAATCAGCCCGTGTTGAGTCTACACAGAAATTTTCAGAAGAAAAAAGAGCTGAATATCATAGTTTTAAACTCGAAGGTATCTTAGAAGCACCATTAGGGATATGTGTAACTTGTGATCGGGACCGTAATGGCCCTGTCGTTATAGGGCGGACAATAAAACCTGAAATGGATCTGTATAGTACGGTATGTGCAATTCAAAATATTTGGCTGGCGGCAAGAGCAGAAAACATAGGCTTAGGTTGGGTGAGTATTATTCACGATGAGGTATTGAGAGAAACATTAGATATACCAGCTAATATCGAAATAATTGCTTATTTATGTTTAGGTTATGTTTCAAGCTTTCAAGATAAACCTGAATTAGAAGCCTTCGGCTGGTTACCAAGGGAGGACATTAGCCAACTTATCCATAAAGAAAAATGGACTAAAAAGGCATAATGTTCCTAAAGGTTACTTAACTAACGACAACATCTCCTGTCTAGCGGAGGAATTTTCTCTCATTTCGCCTAACATTACCGATGTTGTCATTGATGAATTTTGTTTCTCTACGCCACGCATCATCATGCATAAATGTTGTGCTTCAATAATGATACCCACGCCAATAGAACCGGTGATATCTTGTATCGTTAATGCTATTTCTCTGGCTAAGTTTTCCTGGATTTGTAATCGTCTGGCATACATATCAACGATTCGGGCAAATTTTGAAAGCCCTAAAACTTTACCGCTAGGAATATAAGCTATATGGCATTTACCAATGAATGGAAGCATATGGTGTTCACACATTGAGTACAACTCAATATTTTTAACCACAACCATTTCATCTGCATCAGACGTAAATAATGCCCCGTTGACAACCTCATCAATATTTTGCTGATAGCCTTGCGTTAAAAACTCCATCGCTTTTGCAGCACGTTTAGGGGTATCGATCAGGCCATCTCTATTAATGTCTTCACCAATTGTGGCGATAATTTCTCGATAGTTATTTTCTATGCTCACTTTATTTATTCCTAGTGTTGATAATACTCGTTACCAATTAAAGTACCGAATTTGAGTGTGTGCTGAAAAAGATAAAGCACTCTGCAATATGTATTTTAATTGATAACGTTTATCAAGCGTTAGGTTATCGTTTTACAGCAGACCGTTTGCTTTTAATATTGACTCGTACACGCCATTATTTTTTATTTTCTCTAAGCCTTTATTAAAATCGGCAATGATCTTTTTATTTTTAGGGTTAGATAGTCCACTGGTAATATGTAATGTATTGCTCGACAGCGGAGTAGATGTAAATGAAATTTTATCTTTTAATTGTGGCGCTTCATTTTTTATAAAAGCACGCGCTACTATTTCATCCTCTAACGTGAGATCTATTCGGTTATGCACCAGTTTTTTCAAGTTATTAATAAATTTTGTCGTTTCAGGTTTATTGAAATTCATCGCATTTTTAAAGCTGTCTCTTATACACAT
>CAJXRC010000133.1 GCA_913058405.1 uncultured Colwellia sp.
TCTACACTATCCTCTTCGTCGGCAGCGTCAGATGTGTATAAGAGACAGGTATTATTTCTGCCTCATACGAGATAATTTCTACACTGAGTTACCAAGAATTTGAAGAAAATGATTCACTCTTTGTAGTTGCAAGAATCAAACAAGATTGACAATAACGGGCTCATCACCAGCACACTATATTTAGAAACATATCAATTTCTAATAAATGAGATATTAAACTATCATTGTCATTGTCATTGTCATTGTCATTGTCACGAACAGTATAAAAGTTAGGTACTAATGAAAGATAATAGCGAAATAGTCGACCAACTGCGCGAACGTATTCCGACATTTAAATGTACGCCTGGTTGCCACGATTGTTGCGGACCGGTAACTACTTCTTCGGAAGAAATGTCACGCCTGCCAGTAAAAACAATTGCAGAACATGAAACTGCATTAGATCATTATAATTGCGTTCATCTTGGGCCTAATGGTTGTGAAGTTTACGAGGAGCGACCGCTAATTTGTCGTGTATTTGGCACAACACCCAATATGCCCTGCCCTAATGGTTGTCGACCAGACAACATGATTGACTCGAAAATTGAACGCCAGGTGCATAATTACATCAAAAATACGCGACAAGTATTAGTGTAATAATCAATAGTGTTATGACTTTAGTAAAACCTGTCCTAGCCCAACAAGCTCCTTAAGTGGACATCTACGTTGAATAAAAAAGGTGACTAAAATGGACAAAGCACTTCAAACTATGATTAATAACATGCCTGAAAAAACAGGTAAAAAACTGGATGAATGGCTTCAAGTTTTGCATAAGGAAAATATTGAAAAACATTCTATCGCAGTAAAGTTTTAAAAACTGAATACGGGTTAACCCATGGATTTGCCAATACAATTGTAACTTTATCGAAAGAAAAAAATGAATCGTCTGAAGACTTGGTGGTAAATCAATATAAGGGAAAAGAATTACTCAAGCCTATTTATGACTTGTTGATTTCTACTGTCGAGCAGTTTGGCAGCGATGTAGTTATAACGCCTAAAAAAGGCAGTGTGAGTATTATTAGAAAAAAACAATTTGCCTTAATAAAACCCGCGACGAAAACAAGAATTGATTTAGGCTTAAAGCTAAAAGATATCGACGTTCAAAGCCGTTTAGAAGGTTCAGGGCCATTCGGCACCATGTGCACGCATAGAATACAACTCAATAGCATTGCCGATGTTGATGCAGAAGTAATTAAATGGCTATCAATGGCGTATCAAAAGTCGATATAGTGAGTCCGTTATCATCAGTTAACAGACTCAAGTAGCGTTGATTATCCCCCTACTCTCAACAAAGTTGCCGACAATTAATCAGTTAGATGCGATGTCTTGATTTATTTTCTTTGTGCATAACAAGATAACAAACTTCATAAAAATGGTATTATTTATCTAAGATACTAAACAGCTAGGAATATTAGTGAATATTCAAAAATCATTAGCCCTCATACCTGAACTTAACGATCAAATCGATTTGTTCAAAGAAACATTTACCCAGGAAAATAATCTCTCAGAAAGTAACAAAATAATAGTTGCTTGGGCAACAGCCGTTGCTAGCCAATCTAAAAATCTAATTGATTTTATAAAATCCGAAGTTGGTGAGCTATCAGATTCAGACAAAAAGATTGTTCAAACTGCAAGTAGTAGAATGGCAGTGACTAATCCTTACTTTATGAGCAGAAATGCTCATGCTTTGCGTGCTGGTGGTACTCTAGAATCACTAAAGATGCGACCCTTTCAAGACCTTAATATTGAGAACTCACAAGGTTATCATTATGCCTGCATAGCTATATCAATAATCAATAATGGCTTTGTATGCTTCAACAGCCATATAAGTAGCCTAAAAGCAGACTCTCAACAAGATGTTGCAATTGATCAAGCCATGAGGCTTGTTGCCTCTCTTTGTGCCATAAAACAACTACTGTTTAATGAAGAAATTTTTCAGTAACCTAGCACAATACATTTTCGCACAGTAGTACCGAGTCCCTTATATGGGCATTATATCAATCAGGAATTTTAGTTATGGAATCCATTTTAGCCTTTTTAGTTTTGTTTTATTTAGTTGCGTTTGTCTATGATAAAACACTTGATAATGAGATTAAAAATGATCACACCTTGGCAGACAAGTTGACAGAATTTAAGTACTTTCACTCATTTCAATCACGCCCTAAAGCGCTTTCTTGCGTATTAAGTTTCAAATTTCTTGGGGTCTCAACGGCATTAAATGTTGTTGGCAGTACTTTTTCTTTGATGATGTATTTTGGTTTAGTTTTCGGACTCTATTTATTACTTCAATAGCGACCAATCATTATTACTTATTACCTAAAATGAATCCTGCTCAGTTTAAGCTGAATTATGTATTTTAGGTAACCTTAGTAACTATACCAATCACACTAACTAAGTGATCCTTTTAAATGATCTAAATATCCAATAACATCGTTGCTTTCAATCTCAATAGCCAGCTATTGCTCAATCAAGCGCCTTGTTTTTGAAAATTTATCCTCATTAAAATTTGAACCATTAATTAATCTGATTGGTATTACTCGAGTTATAGACTTTTTATAAGGAATGGATAATCAATGAACTTTGATATTTCAGAACTAGCTGTTCAAGAAAAATATCGCCTGTTAAATGGCGGTGTAACACCAAGACCCATAGCTTGGATCAGTACCCGCTCAAAAGATGGCGTAGATAATCTTGCGCCCTACTCTTTTTTTACTGTCGCAAGTTGTAATCCTCCTGTACTCCTCTATACGCAAGTAACTCAGCGAAGTGGTATTGATAAAGACACTTTACAAAATTTGCGAGAAACCGGTGAATGTGTGGTTAATATAGTTAATTCCTCTTTATTAGAAAAAATGAACGTAACCAGTGCTAGCATTGACATTGATAAAAGTGAATTTGACTTAGCACAAGTTAAGCAAAGTAATAGCTGTAGAGTTGGTGCATTATCGGTTGCTGAATCACCCATTCGATATGAATGTACTTTAAGAGAAGTGATCTCTGTCAGTGATTTACCCGCGGGCGGCACCATTATATTGTTAGATGTAAAATCTATTTATGTAAGAGATGATCTATACAGCGATGAAGGCATAAACCAAGCACTAGTTGACTCAGTGGGTAAAATGGGTGGCGATGGTTATAGTCATACATCACACTGTGTATCGTTAAATCGACCATAGAAAATGATCTACAGCGCCTATTTTGTGGTTCTCATCCTTAAAGCGTCGATAAATAGCCCGCTATTCATAAACGTTTGCCTTGCTAACCACATAAATTGAAACCTTGATTGGACATTTTACGACGCTGAGTTTTTTGATGTTTTCACACTAGGATCTAAGTGATTGATTTACTAAAGCATCAATCACTCATTATCTAGAGTTCAGGTTAGTTATCAATTTAGTTGCCAAGTTAGCTATCAAAAATCAGCTGTTTTTATTAGTGCGCTTCGTATAGAATCCGCCCTATAATTTTTACTCAGTAAAGCTCTTCAAAAGAAAATTTTCTAATGGTGAAGTTCACGCAGTACAAATTAACGAGCGACCCTTCTTATCCCTTTCTAAAATGATAAATAACAAATGACTGATAAAGTAATAGTAACTCACAATGGTAATTTTCATGCAGATGATGTTTTCAGTATCGCTGCACTTAAGAACATTTTCCCTTCTTTTAAGCTCATACGTACTCGTGATTTAGACGTTATCGCTAAGGCCGATATAGTGCTAGATGTAGGTGGTGACTATGATGCCGACGCAGGCCGTTTTGATCATCATCAACGTGGCGGCGCGGGTGAGCGTGAAAATGGTATTCCTTATTCTTCATTTGGTTTGATTTGGCAAAAATATGGCTTACAAATATGCCAAGGTAACCAAGAAGTCGCTGACAGTGTTGATGCTGGTTTAGTGTCAACTATTGATGCTATTGATTGTGGTCATGTAGAAGGCGTTGCTCAAGGGATAAGTCTGAGCCAAACTATTTCAATGTTTAATCCAACGTGGCAAGAAGATAGCCACTTTGATACTTGTTTTGATGAAGCCGTTGATTTTGCATCACGCGTATTAACACGATTCATAGCTTCTGCTAGTGGTGGCATTAATGCAAAAGATATTGTCGCTAAAGCTATTGATAATGCAGAAGACTCAAGAGTCATCGTGCTTGAAAAGTATACGCCATGGAAAAGAACGGTGCACGCCTTATCTGAAGAGGCTTTATACATGATTTATCCATCACCTTCTGGCCAATGGAGAATTCAAACGGTACCTGTTGAACCCGGTTCATTCGAAGACAGAAAACCACTACCTAAACAGTGGGCTGGTTTGTCTGATAATGCACTTAAAGAAGTAACTGGTATTGATGATGCTATGTTTTGCCACAATGGTTTATTCATTGCAGGTGCAGAATCATTTGAAAGTACGATGAAAATGGCATCTATCGCACTTCAAGACTAATAAAGATGCTGCATAGTTGCTGAACCCTTGTTGCTATTTTCTTCGTTTCTCTCACTGAAACGAAGAAAATAGTATATCTCTATTTCAGATGAGCAGCACTTTTACTGACAGGAAATTTCAGCAAAAATGTAATGGTTATAGCCCGACATCAAACTATGTAGAGCTATACCAATAACCTTAAAGCAAGTTAAAAAACCCGATAAGGTTCATGGTTTTACTGTTACAAATCTTTCCATTCTTTCAGTTTCTTTGGTGCTTCTGAAACTTCTACAGCTTCTGGTACTTCTACAACTTCAACGACTCCGCCTAACTCTTCTAATAAGGCATCGATTTCTGCTTTTAAATCTTTATCAGCAATTTTATTACTGTTGATTTTAGCATTTTTTAAATGTTCAATAGCGCTTGTTTTATCACCTAATTCTACTTGCAATGACGCAATGGCAAAAGCGATTGATGAAAGGAAATCTTTGGAATTAATCGCTTCAGCTTTAACTAATGCTTTTTCATAAATAGTAATGGCTAATTCAAGATCATCAGTAAAATCAGCAAGTGTTTCCCACTGCACCGGATGGTCTTTATCGGTATTTTCATTATCTTCACATACTTGCTTTAATTCAGCGTAACATTCATCGAAGCGAATTTGATTTTTTCGATGAACCGCTTGCATTAAATCTTTAGCTAAAGAATGTACATGTTTATAAATTTTTGTATTCATGGTTTGCCTTACTTTGTATTTTTCATAAAAATCTTACGGTGATTATAATACTTTTCGTAAAACTAAACAGGTGTTAAGCAAAATATCGAATCAAAACGCACCTAATATGCCTAGCTAAGTGTTCACTTCTTTATGCTCTATGGTATAAAATGCTAGTAAGCTTAAACAATCTAATAAGCAACACAGTGGCTAGCTTCATTTTCTTCACTCTTTAGCCGCCATTATTTGCCTCTTTATGAGGTGTTATATTTTTCTGGGTACCTATTATGAATTTAGATAAATCAACAAAACGTATAGCAAAGCGAGTCAAAAAAGGATTTCAGGGTTACCCTCAAATCTCACTGGCTTATTTTGGCGAATCAGTTAATTGTGCAAACCAAGTTGTGATAGGGTTTACCCAAGAAGAAGGCGCTCCAGTTCAAGAGCAGACGTTCTCCAGTACAGAAGATGCAAGGAAGGACGAAACAATTCAAACCACCTTATTGAAAATCATTGAGCGAGCTGAAGCAAAAACAGTATTAGAGACTGCAGGCGTTGCACTTAACAAATAATGATAACTAACAATATAAAAGTAATATGCGAGGCTTTATGGTCTATTACCGAGAGAGTTAGATGAAAAATTTACTTAAAGTCATTCAGTACGACATGTTAGATTTCATTGAAGGTGAAGATGAAAACGAAACTGATTATACCGCTGAAGATGTGGCACTTTGTATAACAAGTTTACTAGAGTTCATGTCAGTTATGGAATCTGAAGTACAAACAGTAGAAAGCGCAAAAGAACATATTGAAACGGTAGTTTTGTCTCTAAATTCGTTAAACCACCAATGTGCTGACTGTTTAATAGAAACAGAACAACGTGAAGATATCTGTCAGTTCATTCAACAGGTAATAGCTGCTGCAAATATCGAGTTTGTTGGCGATGTCACAGAACAATGGCGAGAGTGGTAAAGAATGAGCCCACCAAAAGTAGCAATTATTACCGGTGCTGGGCGAGGCATTGGCGCCGCAACAGCAAAGCTTTTTTCAAGTCACGGTTATGCCGTTTGTATTAACTACAAATCTGATGAAAACTCAGCGAATAAACTGGCTAAGTCAATTAGGGCTGAAGGAGGTCTCTGCATTACCGTACAAGCGGATGTGTCCTGTGAGAGTGATGTAGAGCGCTTATTTTCCACCGTAGACAAAGCGTTAGGCACAGTCACTGTTTTAGTAAATAATGCAGGCATTTTGAAAAAACAATCTCGATTAGAGGATATGACAGCTGAACGTATTAATTCGATACTAACCAATAATGTCACGAGCTATTTTTTGTGTTGTCGCGAAGCGGTTAAACGTATGTCAACTCGCCACGACGGTTTAGGTGGTGTTATTGTCAATGTATCTTCTGGCGCAGCTCGCTCTGGCTCACCCAACGAGTACATCGATTATGCTGCTTCAAAAGGAGCCATAGATACCTTAACTAAAGGTTTATCACTTGAGGTTGCTGCAGAAGGCATACGTGTAAACTGTGTACGCCCAGGACTAATTTATACCGATATGCACGCCGACGGCGGAGAGCCTGAGCGCATTGAGCGGTTAAAAGAAATTATTCCATTACAAAGAGGTGGACAACCTGAAGAAGTGGCTGAGGCTATTTACTGGTTGGCGAGCGAGAAATCTTCTTTTTCTACCGGTAATTATTTAGACTTGGCTGGTGGTTTGTAAATTTAGTTGAGCTACCCTCTTCTTTAGTGGCTCATCTTGAATTTATCATACACTCAACCGTACAACTTAACCATGCAACTTAACCAGCAGTTAAGGGAGCAAGAATTTCATCGGGAATAGGTTGCAAGCGCTTTTGTTTATCCAAGCAAACCATTTCAATATCGCCAATCACCGCAGGTTTACTCGCATTGGGACGCCATAACTCTTGTCGCCATAACGTTTTATACTTCCCTTCAAATTGGTAACTGGTACGTACGTCACAAATTTCAGCAAATTCAACACCATCTTGAAAAGTTAAGTTGGCTTTATATACGGCAAAACCTAAGCCTTTTTCTTGCCATAATGTTGCCAATTTATCACTATCAATCACATGTTCACGCGCACGTTCAAAATACTTGAGGAAATTAGGGTGATATACCACGCCAGAATGGTCGGTATCTTCATAATATATTTGTACGGGGTGATGGTAAATTTTACTCATTTTAATTCCATATGTTTTCTTCAAAGTAGCTCGAAAATAGCTAACGCCTCTTTAGCTACTGACTACTAATGATAGTTTAAGTTGTTTCATGCCTTCTTCTATTGATATCAGCGGTGTGTAGCCTAAATCTTTTTTGGCAGCACTTATATCAAAGTAATGACTAGTCGAAAGTTGTCTGGCAACAAACCGTGTCATTACTGGCTCTTTTTTTATATTCAATATTTTATAAAACCACTCCAACGTCGCACCAACAATATACGCTACGGTACTGGGTACTCTTTTTGTTACGGGTGGTAAATCAACACAATCAAGAATGTTATTAAGCATGGCAGCCATAGTAATTGGCTGATCATTGCTAATAAAATAGGCCTTACCAATACAAGTCGCATTAGCTTTGTTTAACGCGACTGCCGCTAATATATGCGCATAAGCAGCATTATCAACAAAGATGGTATCGACGAGTTTATCTTCTTTTCCAACAAGTTTTAACTTGCCTGCTCGGGCACGTTCTAATACTCGAGGTACAAGATGGGGATCGTTTGGTCCCCAAATTAAGTGCGGACGTAACGCTACTGTTTTTAAGACATTCTTTTGATATGAGTTTTGATTGTCGCCTTGGAGAGTAGCTTGTGTAGTGCTTTGATTGCCACTTTTCTTCAAGTCTTGTGAGGCATTTAATACTAGTTGCTCTGCTAACGCTTTAGACTCACCATAAAAATTTAAAAAATTATCAGCATAGGGCTGAGATTCATCAATACCAGCCTCATCAACACCAGCAAAAGTGACACTCGGGGTGCTGGTATAAACCAAGCGAGTAATGGCAAGTTCTTGACAGGCTTGGATAATATTCTTAGCACCTTGTACATTCGGTTTAAAGTAATCGTCTTTACTGCCCCAAACGCCTGCTTTGGCTGCTACATGAAATACCAAATCGCATGAATGCATTGTCTCTTTGAGAAGAGCAAAGTCAGTTATATCGCCTTGCACCATATTAACGCCCATTTGGCTAAGTTCAGGATAATGTCCCCGAGCAAAACCCGTCACCTTAATATTAGCTAAGCGCAGTAATCGACAAATAGCTGTACCCAAAAAACCGCCAGCTCCGGTAACAAATACATGGTTAGTTTGCCCTGCTAGCTCGCTAAGTGGTTGTTGCACAGCCTCGTTAAAACGGGCGGTAACATCGATGCTATTATCGCTATTACTTTTGCCTTTGGAATGACTAGTAGCGTTGTTTTGGGAATGTTCAATCATGGGGAGCTCATTTATACGCTAAATTAGTTAAATTCATCTTGTGCCCACACGGCAAGCTTTTCACGAAATATTTTAGCATTATGACGAATATCCACCGGGAATTTTTCATGGATTAAAAAGTGTGATATCGCAAATGTTTGTTTATGAGCAAGTGCAGCTACTTTTAACGCTGAGAAGAGGATTGCCTCATCAAAATCTTTCTTGTTTTTAGCTTCATCCGTTAACTCAACACACAGTAACGGCACACTTTTATGGTTAATTTTCACCCCCACTAAAGCTGTGCGTTTTACTGAATGATGGGTATTAAATATTCGCTCACAAGGGATAGAAAATAAAACCTTTTTATCGGTCTCAACACGATGTGCTTTACGTCCACACATCCATAACGCCCCTGCATCATCAAGATAACCCAAATCCCCCATACGATGTCGTACTACATCACGCTTTGAACATGTAGCGTTATGATCAGCATCAAGAATTTTCGCCTGCTCAGTTGCCGATGCCCGATTATAATATTGATGGCTAACCATATCGCCTTTAACGACGATCTCACCAATGGTATTGGCAGGCAAGACTAAGTCGTCATGCCATATTTCAATGGGCTTCTCAGTGATCTTGATAATACTAATTTCAACGCCATTTACGGCGGTACCGACACAAATACCGCCACCATTGTCGGTTATATGGCTCGTTGCAAGTAAATCTACGCTGGCTATTTTAGTCAGTGGTAGCGATTCGGTAGCACCATATGACGTTAACACAGGCACATTGTCGCTTAGTAGTTGGGTAAATCGCTCTATCGAGGTCAGGGTCGCTGGTGCGCCCGCAGAAATCACTCTTTTTAAACTATTTAATTTAATAATAGGTTTATTAACTGACTCAGTGTCTGCTTTAGCAGCTGAAACATTGGTTGTTCCCGCCTGCCCTAATACTTCTATCAGTGCAGGATTAGCAAATAAGTTAGTGCATTGATATTTTTCAATGGCTGCAAAGATAAAAGCAGGGTTTGCCTTTATCGGTTTACTCGCATCCATATCAGGCACAATGGAGGCCATACCTAATGCTGGGCCAAATAATGAGAACAATGGAAAGGTTGCTAAATCACGTTCGCCTGGTTTGATGGCATAATCTTCTTTTAGCGCAGTAATTTGTGCTTCAAACATTTTATGGCTGTAGACCACGCCTTTAGGTGTACCCGTACTACCACTGGTAAAGAGAATAGCTGACATAGCATCATCGCTAAGTTTTACCATGTCAAAAGAGCTATTTCCTTGTGGTAAATCTTTGTTTTGTATTGGATAACGAGTGAGTAATTTGGTTAAACTCATGCCACCGATAAGGGAAGCGAATACATTTGCGCCAACGCCAGAATTAACATCAGTAACTGTTAATAGTTTTTTAACGCTAGCTTTCCCCCAGCCAAATAATACTCTGGCGATGTGGGCTTTAGGGATGCCAATAAAAGCATCAGGTGCAGATTCAACAAAACATTGTTTAAGGTTCTTAATGCCCATGCCTGGGTCAACTAAAATAGGAACAATTCCTGCTTTAAATAACGCAAACGTTAAGGCAAAAAAATCAATACTTGGGGTCACCATCAACACCGCTTTCATGCCTGACTTTAGGCCATAAGCATTTAACGCATAGGCAATTTCATCACTGCGTTGGTGTAAAGAGACAAAATCAATTTCTTGATAAGTAAGTTTGCCTCGTTGGCTTTTTTGTACGGCAACAGCTAACGCGTTGGGCGTTGCTATTGCTGCATGTGCGAGATGGCGACATAAATTAGCTTGATTGGACTTATCCATGGTCTCTGTCATTTACACTTTACCTATTAAATAAGTCCTGTTAATTCTAAGCTAATTTGGTTTCGCTTGTTTTTAAGAAGTTCTCTATCAACGGAACCACTTCATCGCTGGCATCTTCTAAAATGTAATGACCACAATCATCAAAAGCATGTACTTGTGCATCTGGAAAACGGTGTTGCCATTCATCTAAAAAGTGTCTATCAAAAACGAAGTCTTTCAGGCCCCAACAAATTAGCATAGGTATTTTCTTAAACTGCGCTAAATTGTCGCTAATGTCAGAAACTAACTGATAATTCCTATCGCCTACTTTTAACGGAATATCTTGAATAAAGCGTAACGTTGAAATACGATTTGTCCATGAATTAAAAGGTGCTACGTAGGCTTCGCGTACTTCTTTCGACATTGGCTTTCGCTTTACACCAATATAGGAAGCAACACTTGAAAAGGCATTAAACCCTCTCACTAATGCAGCGCCCACAAAAGTATTTCGTCCTAACCATAAAGCAGGTGGCAGTTTTTTAGCTTTAGGTAAATGAAAAGCACCAGTGTTTAAAATGACTAGACGTTTGACTCGTTCAGGGTGACGCGCAGCATAACCCATCCCTATCATTCCGCCCCAATCATGTACCACTAGGGTAATATTTTCTTTTACCTCTAAATGTTCAAGTAATGCTTCTAGGTCATCTATGCGATTCGCTAGGGTGTAATCATAACCGTCATCATCGGGTTTATCAGACAAACCACAGCCAATATGATCTGGCACAATACATTGATGACTCTTGCTTAATTGGCTGACTAAATTACGATAATAAAAAGACCAACTTGGATTGCCATGAACCATAACAACCGGAGAGCCCTGCCCTTCATTAACATAATGGTATTGATGGCCATTACGATTAATAAAATTGCGGGTAAAGGGGAATAGTTTTGTTAACTTATTTTCTAACATACTTTTTGAGATAGTATCTGACATAGTTACCACTTAAGCCCCAACATCATACAATTCAAGCCACTGCCTATTCCTAAAAAGCTGACATTATCACCTTTTTGCAAGAAGCCTTGATCATGAGCCATCGCTGCCGTTACCGGCAAAGAAACCGTACCCATATTGCCGAGTAGCTTAAACGTTGGAAATTCTTTTTCAGGGTTAATGCATAAAGCGGTCAACACTTGTTTTTGATTAGCTGCGCCCACTTGATGACAAATAACTTTATCAACTTGTCCTTCAACCCATTGACGTTGTTCTAAAAAATGTTCCCAGGTATCTTTTGCTAAAGAAACACCTTCTTTCAGTAAACTTACTGCATCAGTGCGCATAAATTCACGGAACAGTTGTGGGCCCACTTCTTTTAAGCCCCATTGACATAAATTGTTATGTTCGGGTGCTGATAAGTGACTTGCGCCTAATAATTGATGATTACGGTCAGTATCTAGGTTTAAACTACCATCGGTAAGTAACACTGCAACAGCACCTGAACCACCCGTTAGCGTTGCTAAAGAGCGAGCATAATTTTGCATTGTTGGATCAGCCAGCATGTCATCAATAGTTACATCAACAATATGGCGTGCTGATTCACACGAAACAACAAGACCCGCTTTAATTTGTCCAAGTTCAATGCGATTAGCAATATCTAAAATACCCGATAAAACGCCTAAACAGGCATTACTGATATCGTAAATTGCCGTGTCTTTTAACACACCAAGCTTAGCGGCTATTCGACAAGCTGTAGCCGGCTCATGTTGATCACGACATACTCCAGTATAAACAACTGCGCCTATATCCGCTGCTGCTATGCCTGTTTCGTTCATAGCTTTTTGGGCCGCAACAATAGCGCCATCTGAAAGCATATGATCTGTCGGCCACCAACGACGTTCCTCGATTCCAGTTAACGCAGTGAGTTGCCCCTTTGGAATACGAAACTTTTGATATAATGGGGTCAAACGAGATTCAAGCTCTGCACTGGTTACCACTTCAGGGGCCAGTTCATAAGCTAAGCTATTAATAAAGACGCGGGAATATTTCATTTATGTGACTGTTGCTTATTATGTCTAGGTTATCTGTTGTAATACACTTTTAAATCCATCGATGTAATGAGGAAAGATGCTAACTAAGTAACCAATGTTAATTATTTATGACTCTGGGGCGCCATTTGAGCAAGAATATGCCAAGGATTCAACCAAAAACATGATTTATCGATAATCTACCCTAAATTAGGGTGAATTAACTCAAGTTATCGTAAGTTAACCATAGTTAGCCAATATCACAATTAATAAGGCCCTCATCATGAGAGCCTAGTCAATTTAAGACAAGTATTGCTGCTCAATTTACATTTTATACCAATTTGATTAAATTTCTTCCCAACTCAGAGCTATGTTAGATGTTCAATAA
>CAJXRC010000134.1 GCA_913058405.1 uncultured Colwellia sp.
CGAGATCTAGTACGGTCTCGTGGGCTCGGAGATGTGTATAAGAGACAGGTTTATTGTTATGGCCTAGTTTGTCCAATCATTACTTTTTGCTGTAAAAAGTGGTCACTAGATGAAACGCAAAGATATAAATCAATGCTAAAAGTAGCGATTTTGTATATCCCATTTACCTTCCTTTTTATCTCACTAATGATCGGAACAAGGCACCTAGCCTACTTATTAATTGAGGGTAGGCTTTGGGATAATGGTGACTTACTTACAAGATATATCTATGAATACCCTAAAACGATAGGTTTCTATTGTGCCGTCGTGTTTGGCGCTTATACTAAGATTTATTTTGAAACATACCAAAAAGAGCAAAGTCACGCGGCAAAACTCAACGAGCAATTACTCACCGCACAAATAACTGTTTTAAGAAATCAGTTACAGCCTCATTTTTTGTTTAACACCTTGAATCTTATTTCTAGCACTATGTATCAAGATGTCGATAAAGCCGATTCAATTATTATGCGTTTAGGGAGTTTACTGCGTTATTCATTAGCCGCAGAACAAAAGCCTTGGGTAACCTTTAATGAAGAGCTACAGGCTATGACTTCATTTTTAGAAATAGCGCAGTTACGTTTTGGTGATAGATTATCGACAAAAATAGACGTTGAACCACAAGTAGAGTCCGTTTTGATCCCTGCAATGTTACTACAGCCATTACTCGAAAATGCCGTTAAATATGGTATTGAGCCATCTGATGATATGGGCGAAGTTCACCTTAAAGCCTATAGTGAAGATGGGATGCTTTGTATTACTATAATGAATCCATTGCTCGAATATACTAACCAACAACCTTCTTTTGGTATTGGTTTACAAAATACCAAAGATAGACTAGCACTGTTATATGGTAACTCGGCAGACGTTTCACTCATTCAACAAGATAACAATGCCATCGTATTAACCGTGACTTTACCTATGCGATAACCCCAACAGAACTTCCTTTAGCAGCATATTAAAACACTGCTAAAGGTATTTGTCTTTGTTAGGATAAGTTATCAATGCCCTACTCTTTTTATAGGTTAATAATATGTCAGAACTCGCTCAAGTCTCTAGCTCATTCAAGGTACTTGTTGTAGATGATGAACCTGCTGCACGTCAAAAGCTTATTCACTTTCTAAAAGAACACAGTGATTTTGAAGTCGTTGCAGAAGCGAGAAATGGTGTGGAAGCACTAGAGTGCATTGATAAGTTTACCCCATCATTGATCTTTCTAGATATTCAAATGCCCAAACTTGATGGCATTTCTGTCGCCAGCAATTTAGAATTTAATAAAGAAATTGCCATTGTATTTGTGACTGGTTTTAATGAATATGCGATAAGAGCATTTGAGTTAAATGCGGTTGACTATCTCCTTAAACCCTATGACAAGGCTAGGTTAGCTAAAACACTTAATCGCTTTCGTGAATTTTCTGGAAAAACTCAAGACTTTGATATTCCAAAGCTTGTACAAGAGTACCGAGCAGACCAGCACTACCCCAAAACATTACTATTTAAAGCTGAAGGCACAATTGAAGTAGCGCAAGCAGATGAGGTCCAATGGATTGAATCTTCGGGCAACTATATAAAAGTTTGCCTTGAAAGAACGGCATTTATTGCCAGACAAACATTAACTGGCGTACAGAGTCAGTTAGACCCCACTATTTTTGTACGCATACACCGTTCGCACGTGATCAATATTAATGAAGTTATTCAAGTGACTCCCATTAGTAAAGGTGATCATACATTACAACTAAGATCGGGAACTGAACTAAGGTTATCTCGAGCTTACCAAGAGAACTTCTTTAAGGTATTCAACCTTAACTCAATATAAAATGCATTAAAAATAACGTAAAAATCATTAAAAACTTTCAAAGAAAATCCATGATTATTTGAAGTGATATCTTCAAGCTCGATTAGCCCCTGCCTACTACTTATTGATTGTTATGTCCCCTGAACACTCAAACAACCCGACTCATCCCTGTCATATTTATTCTCATTCACCGCTTATCTAGACTTGTGCTTTAAATTAAATTATGGGAATTGAAAGGGGTAAAATTAGCACTATGTTGCTCTAAATTCTGACCATCAGGATGAAAAATTTAGTTTATATTATTTAATCTTCACAGCGGTGACAAAGGGTGTGTTGCTGACACAATCGATAATTCCAATAATGACCGCCTGCAATTACCGTCGATCCCACTAGGGTAAGTGCCTTTTCCCAAAATTCGTTACTTATCCATACTGCGAGAACTAATAGAATTAATCCCAAAAAGCCAATAAATAGTAATCTATAACGTTTATGCTGCTTACAGCCCATAAATAGTGCGTAAACACTTGTCGGAAGAACAATTATTACCATCCAAGTATGAAACGCTTCATTGTTGAGTTGTAATACCATAAAACTTGGTAGTAATAGCAATAGTAAAGGCAAAGCTAAACAATGAATAGCGCAAGCAATTGATAGCGTAATTGCCATTTTATCAGTAACATTTTCTATTTTTATCATCTTTTAACTTCCTGACCACTATAGGTCTTTTTTATAATCTGTTTTTTAATAATCATAAACGCATTATTTTACGTTCCGCACTCAGTGTCACGACACCTTGTTTTGTAGCTGTTATCCACATCGCACGAATTTTCTTAATTCCTGAAAACTGTTCAAAAGCAAGTACAGTAATAGCTGATAACGTTGATGTTTCTTCACAGTGATAGCGATAATTTGCAACGACTTGGCTGTGATTTTCATGACTTGTATCTTGAACGCTATGAGTATCATGTGATTTTTTGTTGTGTTTCAGCTGATGTTCATGCTTATTTTCATCAAGTTTTATTAAACCTGATACATCAATCGCGGTATTAATGAGCATACAACCACCACCTGAGAAAGAAAAAAGTGCTGCGGCATTACTCAGTAATGCTTTAGCATTATTAACAATGGTAATCTCCTCTTTGTTACTTGCCTTATGCTCAAAACCAATGAGATTGACCGTTGGAGAAATCAACTGAATATCCACTATTCCTCCTTCAATCGCCATCGTCATTTCAGATAAACCATGTACATGGGCATTTAAGCTAGTGCCTTGTTCGTGCTGATTTTTTGCATGAACGTTTTGACCTAATAAAAAGACATTTAGTAGTATTATATTTAACAAAAATGATACTAACTTTTGTATTTTCATTTTTAAACTTCCCTTCACTAACAATATTTAATCGTTAATAAAATCAAGGGTTAATAATAAACGACGTTCATTTAGTAAACCTTCTGGCTGAACGGGTGAGCGATGTACTAAACCAGCACCTTCATTATCATGCCAAAACTCACCTTTGAGTAAGGCGACATCACCTTCGCTCAGTTGACGAATATCATCAGAGCTATCAAAAAGACCTGATTGTTCATCTGATTTACCTTGGTTTCCCGCACCTAATTTACTGCGGTCAACCAACTGATGAGGTAGCCACTCGGTGGCAATGCCTTGATATGTTGTTACCAGTCGACACGGAATTCGATCAAAGTGGAATCTGGGGCACATAGCACGATCGAGTGCCGTTAATCGTAATCCAGCCTCTTTGAGATCAAACAAACAGCAAAACATATCAACCAATAGTGTTATGTCATCGCTCAACCTCCTCACAGCGCTCGTCTCACCTAACGCATTACAAAGCGTAGCATGGACAGTTTTTACGTTAACTGCCTCTGCAATTTTTACTCTTACACCCGTTTTTAAAATTTCATCCACAGCCAGCACTAGTTTGTCAGACAATTTACGTTGCCAAATAGCAATATTGGTGTCATCGCGATAAATATCGGTAAATGACTCAGGCGAGTCACTTTCACTGGCACGTTTTGTCAGTGTTTCAGGTAAGAGTAGACTTGTTGATCGACTTTCATTAATAGTATTTATTGTATTCACGCGCTTTCACTCCACTCTGGAAACGGATCACTGAGTGTTGCCCAGTAATTTTTCCCTTTGAGTAATTCATCATCTGACAACAGGCATTCATTGAGTGCATGAGTCATAGCCCCTTGATCAAGTTGCTGACCAATAAACACTAACTCTTGACGCATATCACCAAAAGGCTCAACCCACTGTTTCTGTATAGCGTTCAATGACTCTTCATCGGTAGGCCAGTCTTTTTTGGGCACCGATTTCCAGAACATAGCAGCAAAACCATAATGAGCAATGCCACCTGCCTGATTCCATTGACCTGAAAATTGGGGACGAGTGGCCAACCAAAAATACCCTTTGGAACGAATTAATTTACCAAATTTTTCAGTGTCATGAAGAAAGTGATAAAATTTCTCAGGATGAAACGGACGGCGAGCAAGAAAACTAAAGCTACTAATCCCATATTCTTCGGTTTCAGGAATGTGTTCACCTCGCATCTCCTTCAGCCACCCTGGCGCGCTCTGGGCGCGTTCAAAATCGAACAAACCAGTACTCAGCACTGCATCAATATCGACTTGACCTTGAGTAATAGGGCTGATTCGGGCATGGGTATTAAGCGTTTTCAGTATCGCTATTAGGCGATCAATATCAGAAATATCAACCAAGTCGGTTTTGCTAATCAAGATGACGTCGGCAAATTCAACTTGGTCAACGAGTAGATCAGAGACACTACGTTCGTCTTCTTCCCCTAACGACTCTCCTACTTCTTGTAAAGAAGATGCCTCTTCGTAATCCTTTAAAAAATTTACCGCATCAACAACCGTAACCATAGTATCCAGTGTTGCCACATCTGATAATGAAATACCGTCCTCGTCGGAAAAAGTAAAGGTTTCGGCTATCGGCAATGGCTCAGAAATCCCCGTAGATTCAATAACTAAGTAATCAAATCGCCCATCTTGTGCTAATTTGGTAACCTCTAAGAGAAGATCTTCACGCAATGTACAACAGATACAGCCATTACTCATTTCAACAAGCTTTTCATCGCTGCGGTTGAGAGATACTTCGTTAGCAACCGTAGCTGAATCGATATTGACTTCACTCATATCATTAACGATGACAGCCACTTTTTTACCTTGACGATTATTCAAAATATGGCTTAGTACTGTGGTTTTTCCGGCACCGAGAAAACCCGATAGAACAGTAACCGGTAACTTATTTTTGTGAAGCATGAGAGCACTCTCTGTTTTTATACCCAAACTACATGAAGATGCAGGTTTCAGCTGGAATTAGAAACGTCTTTAGGCAAGGCATTGATTGAAGAAAATAGTTATTCTATTGTCAAAATCAATCACGCATCTTCAAGTAGCTTGGGTAAATCATTAAAATTGACTAGAAGAACCATCCAGACATTAAGCCATTATGTTATAACATCACAATTACTTAATAAAGCATTATTGTGATGTTATAACAATCAAACGTTTTGATTAATTTATTTTTGAGAGAACCTTAAAGGTAATTGTATGGCATTGCTCTGATGAGAGATTGATCTAATGAATTAGTAATTAAGTGGCCAGCCGTTATCGTTAGTGATAATAGTGAGTATCTAAAATTTACGTACCCTTAATCTTCGTAAAGATAAGCCTTATTAAGCTGCAAACTATATGCTGATTTTCCTAGGAGGCTATCTGTTGTATCAATTCTTAAAACCCCTTCAAACCAAAACGCGTCGTATAACGAGGTTATTTCAATACCCGCCGACGATTTTACGAAGATAATTTGATTTGGCGGCGGTGGTGGCATATGTAAGCATGATCCAAAGTAGGGAACAATAAAGAATTGCGTTACCCGTTGCTTTTCATCTGTTTCTAAAGGCACGATAAAACCTGGAAGTCGAATGCTGTTACCATCAAATGTCTCTACAACCCTTGTTGATTCTAGCGCCTGTTGATACCTTTTTGCTGCTGCATCGTTTGGACTAACTTCTTTTAAGGACTCCATATTATCGTTTTCTGATTGATCTTCTATATCAAACAAAAAGTCTGGCGGATTAAGTAATACCGCTAAATCATCAGCCGGGATTAATTCGGTCCATTCTATGTCGGTATGCTCAACCTGTGCTCTTACCGTTAAACTAAATATTAATACCACTAGCACAAGGATTATTGAGCATAAAACACATCGGCTATTCATTTTATCCAAATCACAAATTGTCTTTCCACTCAAATCAGTAATGTTATAACATAACACAAACTAGAAGCAGATAGAAATACCTATGCTGTGATTATCGAAGGTGAATAAGGTTTGTCAACACTTGCTATCAACTTACAAGATATGCACCACCATTATAAAGATACCCCTGCTAGTTATGCTGGATTGTCTATTGCTCAATGGCAAGTCGATATCACTGAACGTGTATTCTTACATGGGAACTCTGGCTCAGGGAAAACTACGCTTTTAAATTTATTGTGTGGCATTTTACTACCAACGTCAGGCAGCGTTAGTCTATTCGATCATAATATCAGTGCGCTATCAAACAGCCAGCGGGACTTATTTAGAGCAAAAAATATTGGCGTGGTATCTCAAAAATTTAATCTTATCCCGTATCTATCGGTGCTTAAAAACATTCAGCTCGCAGCCTACTTCGCCAAAAATTCAAGGCCTGATGTGAATTCTGACGTGCAAACGTTGCTTAACGCATTACAGTTACCCAGTAATATTATACACAGACAAGTTAACCAATTGAGTGTTGGACAGCAGCAACGCGTCGCAATTGCCCGCGCTCTGATTAATCATCCACGATTATTATTAGTTGATGAACCTACCTCGGCACTCGATGCATCGGCAAAAAATGCATTTATGGACTTACTTATGCAGATCTGTGACAACACTAAAATCACGCTTATTTTTGTCAGTCATGATGCCTCCTTGTTGCATCATTTTGATAGTAACCTCGACATTACTACCTTGAGTAAAGCTGAGGAAACCATGTCATTATGATATTACTTTCTGTTGCCTGGCATAGCTTATTAAGCCGAAAAAAAACGGCCATCTTGACCTTAATATCATTAACCATCAGCATTGTAGTATTGCTAAGTATCGAACATATTCGCCTGCAAGCAAAAGAAAGTTTTAATCGTACTATATCAGGCGTAGATTTGATTGTTGGCGCGCCTAGTGGTCAATTAAACTTATTGTTATATTCTGTTTTTAGAATGGGCAGCCCTGCCAATAACATTAAGTACACGAGCTTTACCATGCTCGAAAAGCGACAACTAGTTGACTGGGCTATCCCTATTTCTCTTGGCGATTCTCATCGTGGTTTTCGAGTTATTGGCACAAATAACAGCTATTTTACTTATTATCGCTATGGTAAAAAACAGTCATTGCAATTTGAACATGGCAGTAAATTTTCATCCTTATTTGACGTAGTTATCGGTGCCGATGTTGCAAAAGAACTTAATTATAATTTGGGCGATGAAATAATTATTGCTCATGGTATTGGCAATACAAGCTTTACCAAACACGAGCAAACAGCTTTTGTAGTAAGTGGTATTTTAGCAAGCACTGGCACGCCCGTTGATAAAAGTGTTCACGTAAGTTTAGGTGCCATTGAAGCGATCCACTTACCGCCATCAGCATTAAAAAAATGGCTAACAAATCCAGAAAAAACACCACCCGTACCTAAAAGTATTACGGCTGTTATGCTTAAGCTAAAAAGTAAATTATCAACATTTGGATTACAGCGAGAGATTAATAACTATCCAACAGATAGATTAATGGCAGTTTTGCCTGGTGTTGCCATGACAGAGCTGTGGAGTTTGATGGCAACCGTTGAAAATTTGCTGCGCGCCATAGCGGTGCTAGTGCTTATTTCATCCTTGTTTGGACTCACAACTATGTTGTTGGCCTCAATGAACGAGCGTCAAACAGAAATAGCAGTATTACGCATGTTAGGGGCTAGTCCTGTTACCCTATTACTGCTAATTTTGTTAGAAGCCGTTATTTTAGTAAGCCTAGCAATCATCATGTCAATAGTCGTACTAACACTCGCACTTTATAGTCTTGAGGCATGGTTGGCTGCTGAATTTGGTTTGTTTTTAAGTGATGATATTTTTACCATGGAATTGATGGGATTAATCTCCATGATATTTATCGCAACATTGATTGTGCCTTTGTTGCCAGGAATAGCAGCATATAAGCATGCTTTACACGCTCAACTTTCAAGTCATTAAGCATTGAACACTGTCTGATTTCTCAGACAGTGTTTTTGTAGCCTAAAATTTTATAAAATTAATCTTCTACGCGAACGACCCAAACATCATGTTCGTCTGCATGAATGATTTGTAGCAAAATTTGATAGCCCGACTTGGCATTTAAATGTACGTACTCTATTGAAGTTTCAAACTCTTATTCTGAAAAGAAGTACTAAAAATATAAACGTAATACGGTTTCAGCCACACAGGCTAAACGCTTACTATTTTCAACTTCAATACTTACCTCATTAACCACTTCAATACTACGCTTCATAGGTACTAAGTTGACTAATTTAATACTGGCCCTTACACGAGTACCCGCTTTAACCGGATAAGGAAAGCGCACTTGATTCAAACCAAAATTAATAACCATCTTTGCTTCTGGATAAGGGTTACTATCTAAATCTACTGAATTAGTTAACTTGGGAATTAATGACAAGGTTAAAAACCCATGTGCTATTGTCGCTTTAAAGGGCGACTCTTTCGCTGCACGAATAGGATCGGTATGAATCCATTGTTTATCACCTGTGACTTCGGCAAATTGATCAATACACTCTTGCTCTACCTCATGCCAATCACCTACAAATGTTACGGTATCGATTTTTTCAAGCAGGCTTTTGTAGGTTTTTTCTGCTTGTGGTACTTGTATCAATACCTCCTCGGGTTTACTTTCTTCCGCATCTACAGGACTAAATTGAGAGAACCAAGGGTTATTTAGCGTATTTCTAAAAGGCATGGTGATTTTGTTATTGAATAAATTTGATAAGTTCTTAAATTTAGGCTCTAACTTGGCGATAAACTGATCATTTTGGTGTTGTAAATTTTTTCTCTTTTCTCTAATAAACGCTATAACTTTCATATAGTAGCCTTATCAATATTTTAGGGGCTGTTGATCTTTCTAGGTTAAATTTTGTTCGCCTTTTATAAAGAGAGTAAAGCGGTTTAATCGCGGCGAGTAATGAATAGCCTAGTCATTTTAAACAAATGTTACCCAACAAAAAGTAAAACGCTTTTAGCCAAATCCTCAGGCAGCGTTTGTTGGTCATTTTACGGTATTATCGCCTTTTTAGGTAGGAACAACCACATGAGAAAGGCACTGCCTAGCATAAATCGCCAAATAATCGCAGATAAACGCTCTCGAAAGTTCTACGGCACCTTATCATTACTCTCAACTGTCACTTTATTCATAATACCTCTCATTAAGTTAATCCTCTATTGTAGAGGATTAACTTATACCAATTAAATAGGTTTACTCATAAAAATGAGATAAAAGCATAATGGACACAGATTATATCTCCGTTCCACTTGGAGATGCTCCAAGTATAAAATAAGTACCTACATTCATGTAGTCAAAGCATTATTTGATATGATATTGGTAAAATTTTTTTGTTTAAGAAGATGTGTTTCATATCTATAGCACGCTTCTAATCACTCACAGTGTAATGAATCTATAGGTTTGGCTGTCGCTGCTCGATAAGCGATAACCATTACTGTCATGTAAGCAATCACTAAGCTAAAAGCAGCGCTCAACATAAAGGCGCTATAAGGCATATTTATGCGGTAAATAAAGTTATCCAACCAGTCTCGCATTAAAAAATATGCTAAAGGTAGTGCAATCACATTGGCAATAACTACTAAGCTTGAAAACTGATTGACTAACATAAAACATAACTGCCCCGTGCTCGCGCCTAATATTTTACGTACTGCAATCTCTTTAACTCTACGCTGTGTGTTAAATGCTGCCAAGCCAAATAAACCAATCGCCGTAACTACAATAGCTAAAAAGGTGAAAACATTTAGCAGGTCTGTTTGCTGGTTTTCATTGCGGTAACTTGAATCAAATAAGTCTGTGACCCAATCATATTTAAAGGCTAAATCGGGTGCTAAGCCTAGCCATATTTGTTCAACATCTTTTAAGCTTTGCAAACTTGTGTTCGCTTTAAAACGTATTGACGTCCAACGTAATGATAAGTCTCTTGGTTGCGCCGACAACACGTAAGTCATTGGTGGTACGGTGTTTTTTACACTTACATAATGACTATCTTCAACCACACCAATAATTTGATGATTATGCATACCGTCTTGACCACCACCTAAAGTAAGCAATTGGTCAATAGCCTCTTCTGGACTCCAACCTAGCGTAGCCGCTAAAGTTTGGTTAATAACCAGCTTACCTGTTGATGACTGCCAATCATCCTCATTTTCTTTATAAGCATCATTAATATAGGCCTTTGAAAAGAGTCGACCACTTAATACTTTAATGCCATAGGTTTTGAAAAAATCTAAGCTTACGGGGTTATTACCTACCCAAATTTCATTGCTGATATCATCTAATCGTCTTACCGTATTTGAAGTTCTGGTTGCCTTAGTAGGCACAGTATGTGACATAGTGACTGAGATAACGTCTGGATGGCGCAGTGTTTGGCTTTTAAAAGCGTTATAAGTGTCATCGCCTCGAGAAACTACAATAACGCCTTCACGGTCAAAGCCTTGTTCCATATTCTTTATGTATTGCATCTGCCAATTCACCACTAAACTAGCAACCAATAAAAAAGCCGCAATAGCAAACTGTAAAATAATAAGAAATTGCCTTAAAAATACGCCTGACTTAGACGTACTCACTAAGCCTTTTAATACATGGGCAGGTGACAAGTTACTCAAATAAAACGCTGGATAACTGCCTGCTAATATTCCCACTAATATGGTCAGACCAAATAACTGTATAGATTGTGTAATTGAAATGTTAAAGGCCATTTTCGCATTCATTAACTGGTTAAATGCTGGTAGACATAGATAAACCAATACTAATGCAAAAATACAAGCTATTGCAGATAACATAACGGCTTCAGATAAATACTGAGTGATCAATTGAACTTTACTCGCACCTAAGGCCTTACGCACACCAACATCCTTGCCTCTACGCATCGCAGCAGCTGTTGAAAGGTTGGTAAAATTAACGCAAGCCAACAGCAATATCATTAAAGAAATAGTGCTAAACACCGTAACCATCACCTTACTACTGGGTGGTGTTAAGCTTGCTGTCGTGGTGTTATCAAGGTAGATATCCAGTAATGGCTGAATATTGACACGATTAGTATTAAACGAGGATAGCCCTTTCGCGCGGCTATCATAATAGTCACTTACCGTTTGTGTTAAGGTATTAATATTTACTGGTTGTCTAACTTTGGCATAGGTTCTAGTGGCATTAAAATTCCATGCATCAACCCACTCTGGTCGAGAGAATTCTCTATAATAATTCACCATAGGTAATATCATGGTTAAGGGCATAGTGGTGGGTGTCGTTGGTTTTTTCACAACGCCCGTCACTTGATGTTCTTTACCATTAATGGTTAAACGCTTGCCAATAACCCCTATGGCGGTGGAGAAGTATTTAATCGCTAAGTCTTGGTGCAATAGTAAACTATCTGGTGCATCTAATGCGGTATTCACATCCCCTTCAATTAATTCAAAATCAAAAAAGTCTAAATAGTTAGCATCGGCGTAAAGTGCACGCTCTGAATAAACGCCTTGCAAATGTTTAACTGAAACGCTTGAAGGTGAGATGCGGGTAGCGCCTTCTACTTCGCTAAAATTTTGAGTAAGCTCTTTTGCAAGTCTCAATGGTGTTTGCGCTTGTGGTTTATTCTCACCACGAATTAAATTAATTCGATAAATATCTTTTGCATCAGTAAATGCGGTGTTGTAGCTTTTTTGATGGTCTACATAAAACTGAATTAAGATAAAACTGGCAATGCCAATAATTAAGCCTGTTAGTTGAATAAAGCTGGTGAGCTTATCTCGGCAAAAATTTCTCCAGGCAACAATAAATAATAAGTTAACCACAAGTCACCTCCACAGCCTGATCAGCGGTACTGTCAGTTTCTTTCGAATCGACACCTACAGCCTCTTTTCCTACTTTACTATTAGGTTTTTCTTTAACTAAGTGATCAGTGATTACTTTGCCATCAAGTAGCTCAATAACCCGAGTACCATATATTACATGCTCTGGAGCATGGGTAACCATAACGATAGTTGCCCCCTCTTGATTAAGCTGCTGTAGTAACTCCATCACTTGAGTTGAGTTTTTTGAGTCTAGATTACCCGTCGGCTCATCCGCTAAAATCAAGTCAGGACTGGTCACAATAGCTCGTGCGATAGCAACACGTTGCTGCTGACCACCTGATAGTTTTGCTGGTAAATGCTTACGACGGTGACTAATATCAACACGCTTTAATACGGTATCAACCAATCGCTTTCGCTCTGCTTTTGCTACATTGTGATAATAAAGTGGTAACTCAATGTTTTGCTCAACGGTTAATTCATCAATTAAGTTAAAGTTTTGAAAAATAAAACCAATATGCAGCTTTCTTAAACGAGCACGTTGTTGCTCGCTAAATTTATCAACGGAGTTGCCTAAAAAGCTAAATTCCCCTGAATCGATGCTATCTAACATGCCTAGTACATTCAGTAAGGTTGATTTACCACAACCGGATGGCCCAAGAATTGATAAAAACTCACCTTTGTTAATGGTTAGGCTCATTTCGCTTATAGCAACCGTTTCTACTTCATCGCCAATAAAAGAGCGACTTATTTTATTAAATTTGATCATAGTAATTCCTGTCTCTTATACACATCTGACGCTGCCGACGAAGAGGA
>CAJXRC010000135.1 GCA_913058405.1 uncultured Colwellia sp.
ATCTACACTATCCTCTTCGTCGGCAGCGTCAGATGTGTATAAGAGACAGGACTTACACGTTAGCTGAAATTGCTATCAAGCTCGATGCTAAATTAATAGTGCCGGCAGATCTCGATGAACAAAAAGAAGCACTGTCTATAATCAGTAGCTTAGCAACTTTAGCCAATGCAGGCACAGGGCAAATAGCTTTTCTTGCTAATAGCAAATATAAACAGCAGCTTAGCTCGACAGGTGCCAGTGCCGTAATTGTGTCACCAGACGCAGCAGAAGCTTGTCAGGTGAACGCACTTGTTATGAACAACCCTTACATGGGTTATGCTATTGTTGCTAAATTGCTTGATAGCACACCGAAAGTGTCTTGTGGGATTCATCCCTCCGCTATAATTGCTGATGATGTCTCTCTAGGTGAGAATGTAAGTATTGGTGCTAATACCGTTATTGAGTCAGGTGTACAATTAGCTGATAACGTCAGTATTGGTGCGGGCTGTTTTATTGGTCAAGAAGTCAAAATTGCTGAATCGACGACCCTTTGGGCAAATATTACTATTTACCATAGAGTCGAGATTGGTCACCATTGCTTAATTCAAGCTAATACGGTTGTTGGCTCTGATGGCTTTGGCTACGCACCAGTGCCAGGGCTGTATAAATGGCATAAGATTCCACAACTTGGTAGTGTGATTATAGGCAATCATGTTGAAATTGGTGCAAGTACTACGATTGATAGAGGCGCGCTAGATAATACCGAGATAAAGGATGGGGTTATTTTAGATAATCAAATTCAAATAGCTCACAATGTTATCGTTGGTGAAAATACCGCTATAGCAGGTTGTACCGTTATTGCAGGCAGTACAGTGATAGGTAAAAATTGTACTATTGCCGGTCTGGTCGGAGTTAACGGTCATATCACTATCGTCGACAACAGTGTTTTTACTGGTATGTCGATGGTAACAAAGAATATCACTCAAGCTGGAGTTTATTCTTCTGGTATGCCAGTAGTAGCAAACAAGGAATGGCATAAAAATAATGCCAGAGTTAAGCGACTTGATAGCTTGACTAAACGAGTGAAAGAGTTAGAAAAATTACTCGCGAAAAACTAGCTATTACCCCCACCAATGCGTAAAATACTCCAAAGTCTTTCTGTCACTCAACATGAAGCTGACGCAAATATAGTAGGCAGTTAGTTTAGTTTAACTAACTGCGCTAACCAACAAGGAATATTCATTTGGAAACTGTAAAAAAACCTATCGATCTTAACGAAATAAAAACGTTGATACCTCACAGATACCCAATGTTATTAGTTGATAAAGTTGTTGATCACGAACCGGGTAAAACGTTACATGCCATTAAAAATGTCACAATTAACGAGCCTGTGTTTACTGGCCATTTTCCAGAGCTAGCTATTTTTCCTGGCGTATTAATTTTAGAAGCGTTAGCACAGGCTACAGGTATTCTTGGATTTAAGAGTACAGAAGGACGCGATAACAATGAGATGTACCTTTTTGCGTCTATAGATAAAGCTAAATTTAAAAAGCCTGTCTTGCCTGGTGATACTATGCATTTGCATGTTGAGTTTCTTAAAGAACGTCGAGGTATGTGGAAATTTTATGGTGAAGCTAGAGTTGATGGTAAAGTGGTTTGCTCCGCTGATCTTATGTGTGCACGTCGCCCACTGTAGCCTTAATTTATATCTATAATTTAGAACAAACGCTCACTTACCCTTTAGAAGATTTAATGTATGATTCATCCCCAAGCTATTATTGAACCAGGTGCCGTTATTGGCAAAAATGTTTCCATAGGTCCATGGACTTATATTGCCAGTAACGTTGTTATTGGTGATGATTGTGAAATTAGCTCGCATGTGGTTATTAATGGCCCAAGTCGCATCGGTAAAGGTAACCGTATCTTTCAGTTCGCCAGTATTGGTGAAGACTGTCAGGACATTAAATATGATGGTGAGCCAACTGAATTGATCATTGGTGATAACAATACCTTTCGAGAGTCTTGTACTGTTCACCGTGGCACGATTCAAGATAATAGCCTGACTCAAATAGGCAGCAATAATTTGTTTATGGCTTATACCCACGTTGCACATGACTGTATCGTTGGTAGTCATTGTATTTTTGCAAATAATGCGTCTATTGCCGGTCACGTTCACGTAGGTGACCATGCCATCATAGGTGGCATGGTAGGTGTTCATCAATTTTGTCACATTGGCGCACATAGTTTTATTGCAGGTAATGCTTTGATACTTAAAGATGTCCCTGCTTATGTTATGGCTTCGGGTCAACCAGCAAAACCTTTTGGCTTAAATAGTGAAGGCTTAAAGCGCCGCGGTTTTGATAAAGAAACTATTTTAACCATAAAGCGCGCCTATAAAGTATTGTACCGTCAAGGGCTTTCTGTGGAAGAAGCATTAACCGCTATAAATGAAATGCCAGCACAATCTCCTGAATTACAAGTATTTTGTAATTCCATCAAAGAATCTAATCGCGGTCTCATTCGTTAAACTTAATACGTTAAACATGTACCGTTAACTTTAAGTACCTTTAACGCCTATGACTATTCATAATCAAAACTCTCACCAACAAACTGTATTTGCAATAGTTGTTGGTGAACATTCAGGTGATACGCTCGGCGCGGGCTTGATCACTTCATTACGCCAAACCCATCCAAATGCGAAATTTATTGGCATTGGCGGTCCCAAGATGAACGCTTTAGGTTTTGAAAGTCTATTTGCCATGGACGAGTTATCCGTCATGGGACTAGTCGAAGTGCTAGGCCGAATTCGCCGTCTGTTACATGTCCGTAAAACCTTAGTTGATTTTTTTACTGTTAATAAGCCTGATGTGTTTATTGGAATTGATGCCCCTGATTTTAATATAGGCCTCGAACTGAAGCTTAAAGTGCATGATATTAAAACTGTTCATTATGTTAGCCCTTCAGTGTGGGCGTGGCGTGAAAAACGCATTTTCAAGATTGCTAAAGCAACAAACATGGTCTTAGCTTTATTACCTTTTGAAAAAGCTTTTTATGATAAACACGATGTTCCTTGTACCTTTGTTGGCCATCCACTTGCGGATGATATCCCTATGCAAAGTGATAAAGGGCTAGCCAGAGATAAACTTGGTTTACCACAAGATAAAAAAATTCTTGCACTCATGCCTGGTAGTCGTGGCGGCGAGTTATCTCGTTTACTGGAAGACTTTTTTGAGAGTGCTAAACAATTACAAGCTCAAGATAGTGAATTACTTTTTGTAGCGCCAATGATCAGTGAGCAGAGAACAGAGCAATTTAACGCACTTAAAGCTGAATTTGCGCCCGACTTAACGGTAGAAGTTGTACTCAACCAAACGCAAGATGTTATGGCTGCTAGTGATTGTTTATTAACAGCTTCAGGTACAGTCACTTTAGAGGCTGCTTTAATTAAACGGCCAATGGTTATTTGTTATAAATTTAGCCCAATAACCTTTTTCTTAGGCCGTAGGTTTGTTAAGTTGAAATGGTTCTCTTTACCAAATTTATTAACAAATAAATCTTTAGTCCCTGAATTATTGCAAAAAGATGTTTGCCCTGAAAATATTGTGCCCTTGGTTAAAGAGCGTCTATATCAGGACCAGAGTCAATTGAATGATAGTTTTACTGCAATACATCAACAACTAAAGTGCGATGCGAGTAAACAAGCAGCCAAGGCTGTACTTGATGTTTTATCTTCAAAACGCTTAACCAATAACAACTAATAACTAACCAATAAGATAAGAATACCTTATCTCGAGTAAATAATATGGCGAGTAAGCAAACGTTTCCTGATTTTGAATACCCGATAGCCTATTGCATTGCGGGTATTGATGAAGTTGGCCGTGGTCCTTTGGTTGGTGACGTTGTTACTGCAGCTGTTATTCTAGACCCTGATAATCCAATTGAAGGGTTAATGGATTCAAAAAAATTGTCAGAAAAAAAACGTAACTTGTTATCTATCGAAATAAAAGAAAAGGCAATCGCTTGGTCTTTAGGGCGTGCTAACCCTCAAGAAATTGATACCTTAAATATATTACATGCGACTATGCTTGCTATGCAACGCGCCGTTGCAGGCTTGGATGTTGAACCTGATTTTGTACTTGTTGATGGTAATCGATGTCCTACATTCCTCAGGAATGCTAATCAGACGGATCAAGAAAACTCGAAAATAGCCAGTCAAGCGGTCGTTAAAGGTGATGCAAGAGTAGCAGAGATAAGTGCAGCTTCGATTATCGCTAAAGTTGCTCGCGACAATGAAATGATCGCCTTAGATAAACTTCATCCTGAATATGGTTTTGCCAAGCACAAAGGTTACCCAACTAAATTTCACTTAGAAAAAATCATTGAGCTTGGGGTACTAGATTGCTATCGACAAAGTTTTAAGCCTGTCGCTAGAGTATTGGGCACCTATCATGACTGATATGCTTAGCTCTGAAATAGTAACAGAAGACGAGCCTGCTGTTTTTATACCACCAAAGTTTATCCATTTACGCGTTCATAGTGATTACTCTATGTGCGATGGTTTAAAGAAAGTTAAACCTATTATTGCAAAAGCTGTTGAACTCAATATGCCAGCACTTGCCTTAACGGATCAAACTAACCTATGTGGCCTAGTAAAATATTATCATGCGGCTCATGGCGCAGGAATTAAGCCTATTATTGGTTGTGATTTTTGGGTGCAAAGTGATGAGTTGGAAGATGAACTGTCACGTATAGTCGTATTAACAACTAACAATGTTGGTTATAAGAATATTACGGAACTTATTTCCAAGGCCTATACACGCGGACATATCCAAAACAAAGCTGTGATTGATAAATCATGGTTAGTTGAGTTTAAGGAAGGCTTAATTATACTTTCTGGTGGCCGTGAAGGAGATATAGGTAAAGCCTTATTAAAAGGGAATACTGAATTAGTTGATGAAATGGTGAGTTTTTATCAACAACATTTCGATCGCAGTTTCTTTCTTGAATTAATAAGAACAGGTCGGGATGATGAAGAAAACTATATTCATCTTGCTGTTGAGCTGGCTGAAAAAGAAAATCTGCCTGTGGTTGCCACTAATGAAGTGATGTTTCTCTCTCCTGATGACTTTGACGCGCATGAAATTCGAGTTGCGATTCATGACGGCTTTACCTTAGATGATAAACGTCGACCTAAGCGCTATAGCTCAGAGCAATACTTGCGTAGTGAAGAGGAGATGTGCGAGTTATTTAGTGACATCCCTGAAGCCTTAGAAAATAGTGTTGAGATTGCCAAACGCTGTAATGTCACTGTGACCTTAGGTGAATATGTTTTACCTGATTTCCCGACTGAAGGCCTAGAGATTAATGATTTCTTTATTAAAGTATCAGAAAAAGGCCTAGAAAAAAGGCTTAAACAGCTTTTTGATGTCGATGCTGCTGATTTCGCTGTAATAAGAAAGCCTTATGATGAACGTTTAGCTATTGAGCTAGAAGTTGTTAACAATATGGGATTCCCTGGCTACTTTCTTATTGTTATGGAATTTATCCAATGGAGTAAAGATAATAATATCCCTGTTGGTCCAGGTCGTGGGTCTGGTGCGGGTTCTTTAATTGCTTATGCATTAGATATTACTGATCTCGATCCCCTTGAATATGACTTACTCTTTGAGCGCTTCTTAAACCCTGAACGTGTTTCTATGCCTGATTTCGATATCGATTTTTGCATGGATAGACGTGATGAAGTTATCGACCATGTTGCAGAGCTTTATGGTCGAGATGCGGTTTCGCAGATTATTACCTTTGGTACTATGGCGGCTAAAGCGGTTATCCGCGATGTTGGTCGTGTACTAGGCCATCCATACGGTTTTGTTGATAGAATTTCAAAGCTTATTCCGCCTACGCCGGGCATGACCTTAGCTAAGGCATTTGAAGAAGAGCCTAAGCTGCCAGAGGTTTATGCACAAGATTCTGAAGTAAAAGACCTCATTGACATGTGTCGTATCCTCGAAGGTACCACACGTAATGCGGGTAAACATGCTGGTGGGGTTGTTATTTCCCCTACAACGATCACTGATTTTGCGCCGCTATACTGTGATGATGAAGGCAAGAACCCAGTAACCCAATTTGATAAAAATGATGTAGAAGATGCTGGCTTAGTTAAGTTCGATTTCTTAGGATTAAGAACGCTTACTATTTTGCAATGGGCCATTGAAATGGCTGATGCTAAGTTGCTTAAAGCAGGCAAAGAGCCGATCGATATCACTAAGATTGATCTTGAAGATAAAGCGAGTTTTAAGTTATTACTTGCTTCAAAAACGACGGCAGTATTCCAGCTAGAGTCTAGCGGTATGAAGTCGTTAATTGAAAAATTAAAACCCGATTGCTTTGAAGATATCATTGCTCTAGTGGCCTTGTTTAGACCTGGGCCACTGCAATCTGGCATGGTTGATAACTTCATTGAACGTAAGCATGGTCGTGAAGCCATTAGTTACCCAGATGAAACTTGGCAACATGAAGACTTACAACCTGTACTTGAGCCAACCTACGGTATTATTTTGTATCAAGAGCAGGTTATGCAAATTGCTCAGGTACTTGCCGGTTATTCTCTTGGTGGTGCCGATATGCTCCGTCGAGCTATGGGTAAGAAAAAACCAGAAGAAATGGCTAAGCAGCGAGCTGGTTTTGAAGAAGGTGCGATAGGGCGCGGTGTTGATGGCGAACTCGCCATGAAGATATTCGATTTAGTTGAAAAATTTGCCGGTTATGGTTTCAATAAATCACATTCTGCCGCTTATGCCTTAGTTTCTTATCAAACGTTATGGATGAAAACTCATTTTCCTGCGCCGTTTATGGCCGCGGTAATGTCTGCAGATATGGACAATACTGAAAAAATTGTTACGTTAGTTGATGAATGTAGCAATATGGAAATTGTTTTATTACCGCCTGATGTAAATGGTGGTCAATATAAATTTACCGTCAATGAAGATGACCAAATTGTATATGGTATCGGCGCCGTAAAAGGCGTGGGTGAAGGCCCTATTGAAGCGATTATAGCTGCTCGAATAGCAGGTGGGCCTTTTACAGATCTCTTTGATTTTTGTGCGCGTCTAGATCTTAAAAAAACCAATAAACGCATATTAGAAAAGTTAATTAAATCTGGCGCTATGGATTCGTTAGGACCTAAGCACCAATCGGGCTCAAGTAAAGAGCAAGGGGCTAATCGAGCGGCACTTTTTGAAACGTTGCCTGAAGCAATAAAAGCAGCTGAGCAACATGCCAAAGCGGAGTCGTTAGGACAAAATGATTTATTTGGTTTAATTAATGATGAACAAACAGATTCCAGACAATCTTTTAAAGAGGCTAAAGCGTGGGCTGAAGAAGTTTGGCTTGATGGGGAAAAGGAAACCCTAGGTCTATATTTAACAGGTCATCCGATTAACCGCTATTTAAGTGAAATAAAAAAATATTCCTCAAGTCGACTTGTTGGTATGCAACCTACGGGCCGAGATAGACAAGCGGTTGCTGTTGGATTAGTTATTGGCGTAAGAGTATTAGTCAATAAACGTGGGCGTCGCTGGGCATTAGTCACCCTAGATGATAAAAGTGCTCGCATGGATATCCGCTTATTTCCAGATGACTATGATCGCTTCGCAGAATTGTTGGTAAATGATGCTATTTTGGTTTGTAGCGGACAGGTCAGCTTTGATGATTATTCTGGTGGTAATACAATGACAGCTCGGGATATAATGACAATCACTGACGCGCGAGAAAATTATCTTAGTTCCATTGATGTTCAAGTTGATAATAGCTTGATAGCAGATGATTTTATCGAACAGTTTACTCAGGTATTAACACCTTTTAAAGAAGGTACCTGTCCAGTGAGAGTTTTTTATCAGCGTGAGGAAGCTCAAGCTATGCTTGAGTTAGGCGTACAATGGCGAGTAACACCAGCCGATATGTTACTGTACGAATTAAAAACATTGCTTGGCGAAGAACATGTCGCCATGGAATTTAAATAACAACTAGTTAGCTTAAGATATTGAGTAAGAATGCTTTATGTGAAGTATTACTTAAGGTATTGGACTCAAGGTATTTTGGCTAAGTAGTGAAACCGATTATAAAATTAACTAGATTTATTAGGTAAATAAGCATGTCATTAAACTTTTTAGATTTCGAGCAGCCTATTGCTGAGCTTGATGCGAAAATAGAAGAGCTACAGTTAGTAAATAACGGCCAAGAATTAGATCTTGATATAGAAGATCAAATATCGCAACTACGCGAAAAAAATAAAGAGCAAACTAAGAAGATTTTTTCAAACTTAGATGCTTGGCAGACTGCGAGAGTGGCACGCCATCCTCAACGTCCTTATACTCTAGATTATTTACCACGTGTTTTTACTGAGTTTGATGAGTTAGCAGGCGATCGTGCTTATGCTGATGATAGCGCCATTGTTGGTGGTACAGCTCGTTTAGACGGTAAACCAGTGATGGTTATTGGTCATCAAAAAGGTCGTTCAACGGCTGAAAAAGTTAAACGTAACTTTGGTATGCCACGTCCAGAGGGTTATCGAAAAGCATTGCGCTTAATGGAAATGGCTGAACGTTTTAATATGCCAATCATTACCTTTATTGATACTCCTGGTGCATATCCTGGTGTTGGTGCTGAAGAACGTGGTCAAAGTGAAGCTATTGCTCGTAACTTAAAGGTTATGGCGCGTTTAACGGTTCCAATTATCTGTACCGTTATCGGTGAAGGTGGATCGGGTGGTGCATTAGCCATTGGTGTTGGTGATAGAGTTAATATGCTGCAATATGCAACATACTCTGTAATATCACCTGAAGGCTGTGCTTCTATTCTATGGAAAACAGCTGAAAAAGCTCCTACGGCGGCTGCTGCGATGGGTATTACAGCGCAACGTATCAAAGAACTAGACTTGATAAACAGTATTGTTGAGGAGCCATTAGGTGGAGCACATCGAGATATGGATGTTATGGCTGCACAACTAAAAGAAGCAATTAAAAAAGATCTATCAGAACTTGAAGGCTTAAGTAAAGAAGAGCTTATCGAGAAGCGTTACGATAGGCTAATGTCGTTCGGCTACTGTTAATTAATTTAGCCGATGGTTTTTAACTGTCGGCTTTTCTTTATGAATCATATAACTTCTACCCTTCATAATACCCTCAAAAATCTTTTCGAAACACATGGGAATATTGAGTTCATTATTGCCTATAGTGGCGGTATCGACTCGCAAGTACTCCTTCATGCTTTAGTGCAATTGAAGCAAAAAAAACTTATTAGCAATGAAATTACAGTCTGTCATGTTAACCATGGCTTGAGTGATAATGCGAAGAGCTGGGAAAAAATTGCTGAACAAGAATGCAGTAAGCTATCAGTTAATCTTGTTGTTAAATGTGTCAATGTCCAGGAAAGAGCACAACAGTCATTGGAAGCGCTGGCAAGAGACGCCAGATATAGCGCACTTAAATCATTGAGAACTGAAAAGTCTATTGTGTTAACTGGGCATCACAGTGATGATCAAAGCGAGACTTTTTTATTAGCCCTCAAACGTGGTGCTGGTTTAAAAGGTCTATCTGCAATGTCAGAGCAATCAACGCTTGGCCAGCATTTATTGGTTCGCCCTTTACTGAGCGTTTCACGTCAAGAAATAGAAGATTATGCTAAAACCCATCAGCTTAATTGGGTGGAAGATGAATCGAATCTTGATACTTGTTTCGACCGTAACTTTATTAGACAAGAAATAATGCCATTATTGCGTGATCGTTGGCCTAGTATTAATAACACCATTAACCGAAGCGCTAGCCATTGTTTATCGGGACAATCGTTATTAGATGAGCTTGGAGCGCAAGATTTAACACTTTGCAAAGCCAGTGATATGGGCTTGCACGTTGATGCGTTAATGACGTTGTCACCAGCACGCTTTAATAACCTCATTCGCTTTTTTATGGCGCAACAAGATTATTTGATGCCAAGTACAGAGCAAGTTAATCAAGTAAGACTGCAATTGCAGGCAGAAGAAGATAAAAGCCCGCAAATTAAAGTGGCACAGCATGTGTTTAGACGCTTTAAAAACACATTGTTTTTAACGCCTGAATTTACTGATATTAGTGGTTGGCATCAGCAAGTTGTATTATTTAAAGATACTCTATTGGCTGATAATGCAGTATTACCTCTACCAGATAACCTAGGTGATTTGGTCTTTGTTACGAATGCTGTGGAAACCCCTAGTTTGAGTGCAAAACTACCTCGTATTTCTTTACCTAAAGACGGGCAACTAGTTAGTGTGCGCTTTCGCCATGAGAACCCTAAATGCTTGCCTCACTTTAGGCAACATTCCCGTTCTGTTAAAAAAGTGCTGCAAGAATTAAATATAGCGCCATGGCAACGAAAACGGATTGCATTTTTGTATTACGATAATATATTAGTAGCAGCGATCGGTCATTTTATCTGTCAAGCATTTGTTGAAAATAACCCTGAGCTTGGTATGAAAATTGATCATATTAGTCCTAAGGGTGTAGATTGATAACCTGACGTTTAAACATATGAAAAGGCGCATAGTACCAATGGTAGTATGCGCCTTTTTTTATAACGCCTTTCAGCTATATCCGATTTGGGCTAGCTTAGTTCGTACTTTTTACTTCTTAGTTATATGGTGTGATGCTGCAGCTGAAAACACAACATCAGTAGAGCTATTTAAAGCTGTTTCTGCCGAATCTTGAATGACGCCAATAATAAAGCCAATTGCAACAACCTGCATAGCGATATCATTATTAATACCAAATAAACCACATGCTAACGGAATGAGTAACAGTGAGCCGCCTGCAACACCTGATGCGCCACATGCTGAAATGGAGGCAACTATTGAAAGTAAAATTGCTGTAGCAAAACTTACTTCGATATCTAAACTGTAGGCGGCTGCCAATGTTAATACGGTAATTGTAATCGCGGCACCCGCCATATTTATGGTGGCACCTAATGGGATAGAAACCGAGTAGGTATCTTCATGTAATTCTAGTTTTTTACATAATGCCATATTCACTGGAATATTCGCAGCTGAGCTCCGGGTGAAAAATGCTGTAATGCCTGATTCTCTAAGACAAGTAAAAACTAATGGGTAAGGGTTTTTCTTGGTAATAATAAAAACAATGATAGGGTTAACAACCAAAGCGATAATTAACATTGCGCTTAGTAATACTGCCACCAAATGACTATATTCGGCTAATGCGCTAAAACCGGTAGTGGCAACTGTATTGGCGACTAAACCGAAGATACCTAATGGCGCAAACTTTATAACAATGCGAACAACACTGGAAATAGCTTCACTTAAATCATGCACCATTACTTTGCTTGACTCAGTTGCATGCTTTAATGAAAAACCTAAACCTAAGCCCCAAGCAAGCACGGCAATAAAGTTACCATTAGCTACCGCTGTTACGGGATTTTCAACCACTTTAAAAGCGAGCGTAGTCAATACTTCAGTTAATTTTTGCGGCGGGTTAGCTGTGGCTCCAGCAAGATCTAGAGTTAGTTCTGTTGGAAATGCAAAACTTAATAGCACGGCAACAAAAGCAGCACTTAAGGTGCCTAAAAAATACAAACCAACAATCGGCTTTAACTCCGCACTACTATCCATTTTTTGGTTAGCGATGGCAGAGGTAACTAGCACTAGTACTAGAATAGGTGCGACTGCTTTTAAGGCGTTAACAAATAAGCTACCGAACATGCTAAAAGATTTGGCTGTTTCGGGAGATATTACAGCGAGCAAACTCGCAAGAATAATTGCGACAATTATTTGGCTCACCAAACTAGTCGATTTGATTTTTTGAATAAAAGATGAGTTTAGTGTATTTTCGCTCGTCATAGGTAAGCCTGTTAAAGAGTTTTTTAATATGAGCGAGTTTTATCATTGAAGAATAGCCATTGTCCACAGCTATTAGTTAAACGGGGATAATTAAACGTTAAAGCGAGTTTTTTCATAGAAATATACGTTGATGCGAGTATAATTGCGTCATTAAAACAATGATTATTTTGGAATAACTATGCCGACAGAACAAGCATTAAAAACCCGTAGCAACAATAGCTGTGAACTTTGTACTAGTACAGATACCTTGGTAGTTTATCCAGTACCACCAACGAGTGATTTAAGTGCCCAGCAATCTATTTACTTATGTCAAAATTGTTTATCGCAAATTGAAGGACAAAGTGAATTAGATGTTAATCACTGGCGTTGTCTAAATGACAGTATGTGGAATCAAGAGCCAGCGGTACAAGTAATGTCTTATCGTATGCTGCACAAGCTTTCTACTGAAAGTTGGGCTCAAGATGCTTTGGATATGATTTACCTAGAAGATGAAGTTAAAACATGGGCCGAGCAGGGCATTGCGGCTGAGCGCAGTAATGGGCCAACACGCGATAGCAACGGTGCAGAATTACAAGATGGCGATAATGTTACCTTGATTAAAGATTTAAAAGTTAAAGGGGCAAACTTTACTGCTAAGCAAGGCACTATGGTGCGCGGTATAACCTTGACTGATAACCCTGAGCATATTGAAGGCAAAGTTAATGGCACTCGTATTGTGTTAGTCTCAGCATACTTAAAGAAAGCCTAATCGTAACGATAATACCTTTCGGATAATTATTTGCTCAGCTAAAGTCGTGACATAAAAAAACGCTGTGATATTTATATCCTGTCTCTTATACACATCTCCGAGCCCACGAGACCGTACTAGATCTC
>CAJXRC010000136.1 GCA_913058405.1 uncultured Colwellia sp.
CGAGATCTAGTACGGTCTCGTGGGCTCGGAGATGTGTATAAGAGACAGCCCCATGTCACTCCATCGGGTGATAAAAAGTCATTTTGAGGATCGGTAATAACTAATGCAGTATTGCCTTTTGTTATATCAAATCCAGGGATTGGAAGACCATCGTTCTGAGGTGATTTTTTTGCCGATGCGACGACTACTGTTTCGTCAGCGTGCACCGTTAAACTTAGTGATAATGTACTTAAACAGATTAAGCTCAATACTGACTTGGTGAATTTTTTCATACCATTCTCTTTAATAATTGATTAATAAAGAATAGTAACACCATTAATTACGTAGATAAGTGACTTGAATCACACTGTTATTTTGGTAGGATTTTAGCTAAATCTTGCGGTGATGTGATATAAATTTTCATTCTCGATAAAGTAATAAAACCTGCATTTTCTAAATGCTTTAGGTGTCTTGAAACAACCTCTCGCGCAGTTCCTAGCCGAGTAGCAATTTCTTGGTGGCCAATATTAATAGTCTGATTTTCTGAGCAAGAGCGTAGCAGAAAATTATTAATTCTCGTTCCTATATCGTATGTTGCTGACTCTTCGACTAATCCCATCATATTGTAGATTCGTGATGCCATTGCTTCTAAGACAAACTTACGTACAAAGGGATCATTGTCATATAGATGTTTAAAAGTTTGGGCAGGAATGAAAAAAACATCAGCACTCTCTGAATCAATTGTCACCCAAGCAGGAAAAATGATTTTGTTCATTATACTGCTGATAGAAAAGACACATATTTCTCCTGCATTTAAGTTATCTATTGGTTTCTCGTTGCCATTTGAGTCTAGAGTATAGATCCTCAATGCCCCATGCTTGACTACATAAACACCATCTATGTTTTGACCTTTCTGAATAATTATTTCACCTTTTTTAAAGGTGACATTTTTAATCTTTTTCCATGTGTCACCTTTTAAGTTTTTGTTAAATTTATCTATGAAGTGAAAAGGTAATTGATCTGTAAGGGTTGTCATTATTTTGCCTTAGAATATTTGGCGACAGCTGAGTTATTGTTTCTTTATTTGATCTAGAATTTAAATATTATAATACTAATTTACGGATAAAAGTGTCTATTTAGATAGAGGTTTTTAAGTCATTATATCAAAGCTCACTTTGAATGTTTTTTGACGCTAACTTCAATCCTGAATTGTTAACATTGTCATATTAATTTCTGAGCTTAGTTTAGTTAACGTTTGGCAACGCTATAATCTAGCTACTCATCATATCTGTAATAAAAGTAAAAAGTGACTACAGGGTAACCATCATGTTCACTTATAGATACCTTAGGACATTTGTCAAAAATATCGTAGCTTAAATTATAAAGATTTCAGGGGTCTATAAAATTTGGTGACATTCATATGAGCGTTATAATCACTCTATTTTATTGATATAAACTTTAGATGGCAGACGAGCAAATATCATTGACTCGATAACAGCCTCAACTAACAATTTTAGTAAACGGTTGTTTGTTGATACCCATCATATTATTAAGGGTATTAACTTGGTATATTATATAACTTAGTAGTGAGTCATCGAGTGGAGAGGGCTTTTCTTAATAAAATATTCTTACTATAACTTTCTTGTGAAAGTTTGTCCGAGTGAAAAGTATTTATGAATGTTCATCGAATTACCAGTATCGTAAAAAGCATATCAGACATTAATAGCGATAACTTCTTTGATGAAATCTGTCTGTCACTTAGTCGAGCTATTGATGCTGACTTTGTTTTTATAGCGAACATAGATGACGCGAAAGTCAATGCAACCTCTATTGCCGTCGCTAATAGAGGGCAAAAAGTAGATAACTTTACTTACTCACTAAAATCCTCACCTTGCGCTGCAGTCTCTAATGACTCTATTTGTACCCATCGCTGTAATATTCAACATTTGTATCCGGACGACCAATTACTTGTGGATATGAAAATCGATGGTTATGTAGGCATTCCTTTAAAAACAAGTCATGGGCAAGTTAGTGCTATTTTGGTCGCTTTGTTTGAAGAGAAGATTAGTAATGTTTTGGAAGTTGAAACGCTCTTTATGCTTTTTTCTGGTTTGATTGAAAAAGAATTACATAAAACTAGCTACTTAAAAAAAATAGAATTTTCTAATAATATTATTGGCAATACTCACGAAGCTATCATGGTGTGTGATAAAGACAAATTTATCACTTATATTAATCCTTCATTTACACGTATGACCGGGTACACACAAGCTGATTTACAAGGTAAAACACCCAATGTTTTAAGTTCAGGCAAGCAAAGTCAGGCTTTTTATCGGAGTATGTGGTCAGACATAAATGCAAAGGGACATTGGCAGGGGGAAATTTGGAATAAACGTAAAGATGGTAGTGAATATTTAGAGTGGCTTTCCATTACCGCTATTGTTGATGAGTCTAATGAATTAACACATTACACCGCTTTCTTTTCTGATATTACAGAGCAATATATAGCGAAAGAAAAAATAAAATTTCAAGATTCATATGACGATTTAACCAAAACAGCCAACAAAAAGACGTTATTCACCTTTATCGAACGGTCAATAATACAATACTCCAACCAGCTTGAATGTACTACTCCAGCTGCCTTACTCGTTATAGACATTGATTTTTTTAATAAGTTTAATAGTCTTTATAGTCATGCTTTCGGTGATGAAGTACTTATGCAAGTATCTAGTCGACTTCAATCGCTGATTAGATCAAGCGATATAGTCGCACGCACCAGTGGTGATAATTTTGCACTATTTATTAACCATATAGCAAATCAAGACTCGATAGTTTATTTTATCGACAAAGTGACTAATGCATTTTTACAGCCGTTTGTTATAGAGGGTATTAATATAAAAATAACACTAAGTATTGGTGTTGCTTGCTTTAAGCAAGATGCAGAGGATGTACATCGATTATTTGAAAAAGCAGAGCAAGCTATGTTTGCCGCTAAAGATAATGGTCGGAATTCTTATGAGTTTTACAGTCAACTATTATCAGATAAAGCAAATGAAGAAGAAAAATTAAAATTATCGTTAGAGTCAGCTATTGAAAACAATGATTTTTGTGTTGTTTATCAGCCTATAGTGTCTTTAAAAGATAAATCGGTTACTAAATTCGAAGTTCTTATTCGATGGAGTAATAACGGTTCTTGGGTTTCACCTGTCGATTTTATTCCGACAGCTGAAAAGTTTGGTTTGATATCGAAAATAGGGGACCTGGTGCTAAACCTAGCCTGTATAGAATTATGTAACCTAAACAAGATGGGATTCACGAATATTGTTTTCAATGTGAATCGTTCTATTTACGAGTTCTGCTCAGGTGTTAATGATACATCATGGCTCGATACGATAAAAAAATATGATCTTAGTCCCGAAAGCATATGTTTTGAGTTAACAGAAAGTGTTCTTGCGCCCGAAAATGACAGGTGTATCACTTTACTGAATAAACTACAAAAAGCAGGTTGTACTATCGCATTGGATGACTTTGGTACTGGTTATTCATCATTAAATTATTTACGTAGATTCCCAATTGATACCCTGAAAATAGATAGAGGTTTTATCTCTGAAATGACGAAAGTAGAAGGGGATAAAGTGCTTGTATCAGCAATTATTTCAATGGCCAAAGCTCTGGGTATTTCTGTTGTTGCCGAGGGGGTCGAATCAAAGCAAGAAGTTGATATTCTTGTCTCGCTAGGTTGCGACTATATTCAAGGTTATTACTTCTCAAAACCTTTGGCACCTGAGTTGCTTTCTCAGTATTTAACTGAGTTTGAATATGGTAATTAGTAGGTTTTAATTCAATAGGCTTTAAGTGAGGATGTTTGAAAGTAATAGTTATTGGATTGTTTTAGCGCAACCACGACCATTTGATTTAGCAGCGTAAACCCCATCGTCAGCAGCTTTCATCAAATCTTCAATACTTGTCATCTGTGTTGTTTTTGTCGCAACGCCTATACTGATACTTAGTGATAGTTGCTTGTCTAATATATCAATACTCCGTGATTCTACTTGTTCATTAATTAATTCGGCGATAAGTAAACCACCTTCCAGCTCTGTCGCAGGGCAAATTATAAAGAACTCATCGCCGCCTAAGCGACATGCGATATCGTCCGTTCTTATTGAATGTTGAAATACTTTGGCTAATTCAATTAACACCACATCCCCTATATCATGACCATGGGTATCGTTAATTTGTTTAAAATAATCAACATCTATCATCAAACAGCTAAGTGGTAAATTATTCTTTGTAGACTCTTCCCATAACAAGGTTAACTGTTGCATAGCATGACGACGGTTTGCCATGTTAGTGAGAGGGTCTGTTAATGATAATATTGCTAATTCTTTATTTCGCTCACTTAATTGTTGGGTACGCGAAATAACTTTAGCTTCAAGCGTTTTATTAAGTTCCATTAAGTCTTTGTTTCTTTCTGAAATTTGAATAAATAGTGCATTGAGTGCTTCAAGTAATGGCTCGGTAGATTTATCTTTAATTTTTTCTTCAAAATCATAAGCATCGCGAGCAGATAGTCCGCCTTGTATCGCTTTCATTTGTTTAGCCATATTCATGTCTGTCCCCAGAATATGATAAACGAGCCAGTGAATAATAAGGTCTAAAATGTAGCGCGCTATAGATAACTTATCCGTCACTTGATCAGATAATAATGTCGATATCTCATCGAGAATATCACGGTGTAATTGTTCGTGATGAGTGATATGACGAGTGTCTAAGCCAACACTATACATCAACTGTTCTTCATCCTTAAAATGAAACTTAGTGTACTCAATAAGTTTATTAAGGGTTAATTCAATATCAGTTTCAGTGGTTGTATTGTTTGCTAGTAAATGGCTATATTCATTAATTATTTCGACGAGACATTGGTGCTGGTCATCAACTTTGGCAACACCTGTTTCGTAATTACTATTCCAAATAAATGTTTTCATAATGACTGTAAATATCTCATAATTAATTAAGGATTTCAGTATACATAAGCAGGTAAAATTAACGCTGATTTAAATCAATACTTTTAAAGTCCTCCTAAAACATTGACTTAAATCAAAGTGCAGTGGAATTTCAATTTAAGTGTTTATCTTAGGGTTTATAATGTGTTCAAAGACATTATTGGATTCACCATGACACAGGTTATATGGCAAGATAGTTATTCTATTGGGATTGATACGATAGATACGCAACATAAGCAGCTCTTTGACATAATGAATAAGATTTACGTCGCATCTGAAGATGATAGTGATATAGCCGTCATTATGCCGCTGTTCGATCAACTACAAGATTACACCAAATATCACTTCGATGAAGAAGAACAATTTTTTACCACACTTTCTCAGAGTAATATTGAACAACATAAAAGTGAGCATCAATTTTTTATTGATGAGCTTGAAAAAATAAAGCAACAATCATTAAGAATAGGCACTATCTCTTTGGAGTTACTCTATTTTTTGAATGATTGGTTAGTCAATCATATCCAAGCGGAGGATCCTAAATACATTGTTCAGGGCAACTTAGCGCAATAGCTTACTCCTTATCTTATTTGCTTCCGTGCAACCTATGTAATTTGATGTGTTGCTATAGACGTTATTTTTCAGTGATTTTAGCGACCTGATGCACATGGATATCGCGTTGTGGGAAAGGTATTGAAACACCTTGTTTATCAAACTCTTCTTTAACTTGGCGGGTAATATCCCAATAAACATCAAGGTAGTTCTCAGTTTTAACCCAAGGACGACAAACAAAGTTAACCGAGGAGTCAGCTAATTTATTCACTTTAACTACAGGGGCAGGGTTCTCAAGCACTAGCTCGTGCCTATTTACGACATCAAGCATGATTTGCTCAGCTTTAGCCATGTCATCACCATAACCTATGCCAAAGACAAGATCGACGCGGCGTGTTCTACTGCCGGTTACATTGACGATAGTTGTTCCCCAAATGTTATTATTAGGCACTACCAAATGCTGGTTATCAAATGTTTTGATTGAGGTAGATAATAAGGTCATAGAGTGGACTGTTCCTGTTACACCATCAATTTCAATAATATCACTAACATCAAAAGGGCGATAAATTAGAATCAGCATACCGCTGGCGAAATTACTTAACGTTCCTTGCAACGCTAGACCCACCACTAAACCGGCCGCACCAATCAAAGCCAATACTGGGGCAACATTTATTTCAATGAGCGTTAGTGAAACAATAAAACCTATAATCAAAATGACTCGGCGCACTGATACTTTAATAAATAATTTTAGTAAGGTTGATAAGTTACTATTACGATTCAGCGCTGCATCGGTAATTTTTCCCGCTGTTCTAGAAAGTATGTATACAAAGATCAAGGCCAAAGTGAATTTGATGATATTTGCTAACCAGCGTAAGCCGCCATCTTGTGATAATAACCAGCCTTTAATCGTTAACCATGCAGCGTCACTGTCGGTCAAATCAACATTTGTGCCTGATAATGCATTGGCATAGAGGTGTAATTCAGCCCCATCACCGCCTTTACTCTCCCAGCTGGTGAGTACTAACTGAAAGCGCTCTAAAGCATCATTTTTCTCTTCCCGAAGTTGTGTAAGGTTTTTAATTAATAACTCACGTCTTTTTTGCATTTTATCACTGTACTGATCGGCCTTTTTGGCAAGCTGGTTGAGAGATTCTGGTGTCTTTGACAATTCATCTACCGCTTTATCTGCTCTTTGGTGTTTTATATCTCGGGCAAGTGATTTAATCTCATCTAAATCTTTTTTTAATTCTTTCGCTGCCGATTCATCATTTTTGCTCTTATTAAGTAGCACAGCACTTTCAGCGCTAATATCAGAGATTTCTTGGGCAGCTAATATCTTTTTTTGTTTTTGACTTACCAGAATTTCTGCTTCACTAACAATGGTGGCTCTCGCTTTTAAAATGGCCAACCAAGCATCTACTTCTACCGTTAATTCATCCTTGGTTAATGGGGTAAGAGCAAACTCCAATTCGCCAAGATCAATATTTGCATTGCTCGTGGTAATCGCTATGTAACCTTTGTCATTATTAGCGGCTAAAACATTGGGCACACCTAGTGTCAATGAAAGAATTACAAGGATAAATAATAAAAAGGATAGCTTTTTGATATGTTCTGAATGAGTGAGTATTGTCATAATGTCAGCCTGAAGATGTCCTTGATTTAGTAAAAGGGTAGCCACTTTAGCGAGATTGTACCTTAATTTAGAATATAGCAATTTAAAGAAAAAATGTAGCTAAGGTTTGAAAACTATAATAATTATTTGAATAATATAAGTAGTTAGCGGCTACTTCTCCTGATCTAGCGGGGCAATAAGGAACAACTAAGAACAAGTAAAAACTAACATCAGTTATCACAGACTTTTAATTAATAACGCTTGATGTCCACATTAGTTAACAGTGAGTAGTGATTAGATGGTTATTCTTTATGAAATTTTATTGTAGTGCTATTGCTTTTTATATAGTATAAAATTCAGTCACTTATTGTGTTAATGGAATAATAACAATTATCTACTTAAAGCTAAATTTATTAGTCATCACGTTTATCCTCACTATTGCATCTATGCCAAGTTTGGCTACTTCTGTTGAAGAATGTATGGAACAACGATGCATTGATTATTTCAATAAATGGCAAGTTAAGGCTAAAGAGCAGTGTGCTGATGCAATAACAGTGTTAGCTGAGCTTTACTATCAAGGCCATGGCACAAAAAAAGACCTTATAAAATCAATTCAGTACTTTCGTAAAGCGTCAATATACCAATCATCTTATGCCCAATATCGAGCAGGAGTCTTTTATTTAATGGAAGAGGGCTTTATTGATACGGATAAAGGCATTAAATATTTAAGAAAATCCGCCAAAAATGGTAATGCTGAATCAGCATTTTTGCTAGGAATTATTTTTGGGACAGGTGAGTTAGGCATTAAAGATGTGGGTGAATCGGATAAGTGGCTGGTAAAAGCTTTGGAAGATCAACACGTGGTTGCACAAAAATATGCCGGTTATTTGTATAAAACCGGTCAGGTTGATAAAGAACATTACATTAAAGTGAATGAAGTCATCAGTGGATTGACAGTTCAATCAACTTATAATGAAGAACTCACAGAGACACTTGCGAGTCCATTGGAGGAAATTCAATGGTTAAATTTGCCAAGTAATACAACCAATAGCTTACAAACAGATTCACTTGAAGACGTTTTTAGTTATGCCTCCTTTGCTACAAAAAAAGTTAATAATGAGGATGGTATTGTTATTGAGGCGAGTAAAAATCGCTGTGGTAAAATATTTACTTGTTATCAAGTTAATAAAGAAAACTTCAAGAGCTCTAATGCCATTCAAATAACCGCTCCATAAGCAATTAGCACAGGTAAACACAAGTGTTATTGAGCTAACTTATGTTTATCCTGTTGTTGCTGTTTCTATATTATTTTTTCAATTCGCTAGCGAACCAAGTCACAATGGTTTTCTCTAATGCAATATCACTGTCGAGTAATGGATAGCCATGCATGTTGCCCTTATAGGATATCATTTTACTATCGGGGTGTTTCGCTATTGAAAATAGCTGCTGGGCACTGGTATACGTTCTTCCATCATCTTCTGATGCGATAATTAACGTTGGCGTCTCTACAAGCGTTTTACCATAGCGTGCAATGTTTTCATCTCGTTGAGAAGAAGAGAAAAAGCTGATAGCACTGATACTCTCTTTCTCTGCTAAAGTAATCGCTTGGCTGCCTCCACAACTTGCCCCTATAACGCCCACTTTGCCCTTGCTACCGACTTTATCTTTTAAATAATCAAAAGCTATTTGTACGTCTTTTGGCCAGTGTGATGACATGTCTGACCAAGCTTTGCTTCGTTCTTTTTGTGGTAGTTTTCGTATATTTGTAACATTAAATTTGCTATTTGTGCTCTCACCAAAGCCTCTAAAATCTAAACTTAAGGCATGGATAGATTGTTGTGCTAATTGTTCACCAATATTGTCATACATAGTGCGATTGTAATTGCACTGATGTAGCATTAATACAGCATGGTTGTTAGCGGAATTCGAGCTACTTTTACTTGGATAGTAATCAGCTTTTAGCGTGAAGTTATCTGGAGTGGTTAGCGTAATTTCTGTAGCAAAGCTATTTGCAGTAATAAGCAAGCTTGCGAACGATAAAGTAGTTATTAGACGTAACATGACAATTCCTATTGTAGTTATTGGTATTAATCCGTTTGCTATAAGACCCTAAAGCTATCTTTAATATTTCACTAATGACAGCTTAATACGACCAGTTGCCTGCTTAATGCGCTACACACCCGTTTTAGTCATTGTTACCTAACTGTTACTTTTATTCTGCTTTGATAACGTCGGTAGGGTAATGATAACTTTAAGACCGCTTGATTCTTGGTTTTGTGCGACTATCTTACCTTGATGAAACAAGATGGCTTGTTGGGCTATTGCTAGGCCTAAACCTGTGCCTCCGCTACTTCTCTCTCTGCCATCGGCAACACGAAAAAATGGTGTAAAAAGTTTATTTATCATTTCATTTGGTACGCCAGGGCCCAGATCAGAAACGCTTAACATTATCTGCTCATTTTCCTGATTTAATTCAACCGTAACTACTTGGTCATTTGGCGAGTATTTTACTGCGTTATTCACCACATTGCTGATAGCGCTGCTCAGTAATTTACTGTCTGCTAAAAGATCACAGTTAGCTTGTGTTTTGAGATCTATCGTGACATTTCTGCTGGTCGCAAAGTATTGGCAGTCATTAACCACCTGAGCGACTAGACTACTGAGATCAATATCATCAGCAGCAAAAATATTTTGGTTATGCTCTAACCTTGAAAGCGTAAGAACATCAGCTATCATCTCATCTAATCGATCAACTTCTGTTTCACAGCGATTCAAATGCTTTTGTTGTTCAATGTCATTGCCTATATTTTTTTCAGCTAAGGCAACCGCAAGCTGCAAACGTGTTAATGGCGATCTTAGTTCATGTGATACATCACCTAATAAACGTTGATGCGCTGTGATATTGTTTTCTAGTTGTTCTGCCATTTGATTAAAGCTACGTGCAAGGGTGCCGAATTCATCAGAGCGTTTATCAAACTTTGTAATACGAGTTGCTAGTTTACCTTCACCTATACTTTCACTCGCTTTTTGTATAGCGATTAAAGGTTTGGTAAAGGTTTTTGCTAGTAACCAACATGCTAGGAAGCTGATTGTTAATAGCATCAATAAACGGATAGCAACAGGCAGTTGATTGACCAAACTAACAAAACGTTTACGATGTATGTCACTGGCGATGAATAATTGAAATTGCTCACCATTAATGATGATAGGCTCAGAAGAGGTGACCTTGGTAAAGGCGAAATCAACAGTCACTGGGTTCTTAAGAGGGTGCTTTGCTAGATAACTTTTTACTTCTGACCAGCCACGCTTTCTTGGCGAATAAACGTGGTTACTGGTTATATTTTTGATGATCAAGTACTGATGATGTTTACGGCGAAACTTCTCCTGTACCTTTTTAAGTTTTACTTGCTTCTTACCTGCCAGTATCTGCGTGTATTTGGTTAATAACTTTAACTGTTGTGGGTTAGCTTGTTCTTGGATAGGACTATGTCGAAATTGCATAGTAACGAGATAACTAATAAGCACAGAGGAGAGTATAACTAGCCAGAAAGCCAGAAACAGTTTTAAGCTTATGCCTAAGGAAAACTTTTTAGACCAGGTAAGTGGTAACTTGATCATAACTATTCTTCTCCCTGTAAAAAGACGTAACCAGCCCCACGTACCGTTTTCATTTTATCTACGGAGTCAATAACTAACAGCTTTCTACGAACATTGCCTACATGCACATCCACCGTTCTATCATAAGGACTAAGTTTACGTTGCAGTACTTGTTCAGATATTTCAGCTTTACTGATAATTTTGCTGTGATTTTCAATCATATAAACCAGCACTAAATATTCGGTACCTGTTAATTCAAGTAAATGATCTCGACAAGTTATTTCACGGGTTGCTTGGTTAACCTTGACCTGGTTAATCGTCAGTTGTTTGCTTGGCGTATTCGCTTCTGCTGCATTTTGACTTTTAACAATGGAGATACGTCTTAATATCGCTTTAATACGCGCTAATAATTCACGATGTTTGAAAGGTTTTGCCAAGTAATCATCAGCGCCTAATTCAAGCCCCAAGATACGGTCATTATCATCACCTTTAGCCGTTAACATCAAAATAGGTGTTTTGTGATTACCGCCTAGGGCCTTTAAGACCTCAAAGCCATTTAAAATTGGCATCATGACATCGAGTAAAATTAAATCAAAACTGTCATCAAACGCTTTTGCTAAACCACTGGCTCCATCTAAACATGAAGTTACCTTAAAATTTTCAGTTTCAAGATACTCGGTTAATAATTCGGCAAGTTCAGCGTCATCGTCTATTAAAAGGATGTGTTTTGTTTGCACTGGGAGTTGCGTCATAGGATTGGCTGCTTTTAAAAATAAGAGACTAAGTTTTCATCTTCTTAGTAGTAACTAGTGACTAGTTTACGTGATTTTAGTGAAGCAGAAAATAACTTTACATAGCTTTACATAGCCTTGCACTGCTTTGCAAAAAGTCTGGATATACTAAAGCTGAACTTAATTATCTTGTGAAAGTAACGTACCCAAAAGGAACTATCTAATGAAAATCACATTCAAAAATATTGCAGTAGTCACATCACTTTGTTCAGCATTGGTTTTAGCTCCTGCCAGCTTTGCAGGCCACAACGGTGATAACTATCAAGGTGATAATGGTTATCACCAAATGAGTGAAAAAAAATTGGCTAAGCTTACTCGTAAATTAGGACTATCTGAAAGCCAACAAGCCGATATTAAAGCGTTAAACAGTGAAGAGAAAGCGCAAATGCAAGTATTAAAACCGGCAATGGCAGCCTTTAGAGAGCAAATTAAAGCCTTAATGTCTGCCGAGAGCTTTGACGAAGAAGCTTTTGTGCAATTACAGGCAAGCAATCAGGATGTGTTTTCTGCCATGGCGTTGACTAAAGCAAAAAGTAAATTTGCTATGAAAAGTGTGTTAACTGAGGAACAATTAGCAAAATTTCGTTCAATGAAACATAAACGTTCACGTCGTTAATTAAAAAGTCACTATTATTATCAAATTTTGAAATTAACATAAAATCCGATTTAGCATCGGATTTTTTATATGTTAAATTAACCATCAACTTTTTATTCAGTAGGAATTACCTTACCAATATAGGGAAGATGACGATATTTTTGCGCATAATCAATACCAACACCCACGACAAATTCATCAGGAATCTCAAAACCTATCCACTTAACCGCAACATCTTCTTCACGGCGTGTAGGTTTATCTAATAACGTACAAATTTGAATAGAATTTGGTCCACGTAAATTTAAAATCTGTAATACTTTACTTAAGGTATTACCGGTATCAATAATATCTTCTACTAATAAAACATCTTTGCCTTCAATCGCATCGTCAAGATCTTTAAGGATATGCACATCACGAGAACTCTCCATATTATTGCCATAACTCGATGCTGTCATAAAATCCACGCTATGATTTACCGTAATCGCTCTTGCCAAATCAGCCATGAAAACAAAAGAGCCGCGCAGTAAACCGACCATGACTAAGTTATCGGAGTTCTTATAATGCT
>CAJXRC010000137.1 GCA_913058405.1 uncultured Colwellia sp.
ATGTGATGAGATTACTCGATTGTTATCTATAGATCAATTACTTAAAAATCGAGTTGAAACTGGTTGATGTGTGAAAGAAGGAATTATTCCCGCTTTCTTGTAGAAAGGAGGAATTACGCTAAGCTGTATGTATATACAGTTACTTGTTGATTTATTTATGACTTCACCTTTTTTAGAACATGTTACTGAGCAAATGCGTTTAAAGCGTTATGCCAAAAGAACAATTCAAAGTTATGTCTACTGGATCAAGGCCTACATAAATTTCAATGGCCAACGTCATCCAATAAATTGCCACGATGTTGAAGTTGAGCAGTTCTTATCTTATCTGACTAATAAACTTGATGTGGCACCTAAAACTCAAGGGCTAGCATTAAATGCACTCGTCTTTTTGTATCGAGTGATCTTCTTAAAACCTTTAACCCTTGAGCTTAATTTTAATAAGTCTACACAAGCTACTAAGCTACCTGTAGTGTTAACCCAAACTGAGGTTAGCGCATTATTATCTCAAATAGCTAATCGTCACGCTTTAGCATGTCAACTAATGTACGGTAGCGGTTTACGCTTAATGGAAGTCGTGCGTTTGAGGGTGCAAGATATAGATTTTGACTTTTATGCCATTCAAATATGGCAAGGTAAGGGGGGTAAAAATAGGCGCGTTACCTTAGCAAAAGAGCTGTGTGAGTCTTTAAAAGCACAAATAACAATGGTGCAGTCGGTTTTTAAGCAAGATCAGCTTAATCCAAACTATAAAGGTGTTTGGCTTCCTTATGCTTTAGTAAGAAAATACCCCAGCGCGAGCAACGATGTGCAGTGGCATTATCTTTTCCCTTCCGGTCGTTTAAGTACAGATCCCGAAACAGGCTTTTTACGCCGACATCATATTGATGAAACAAGCTTACGCAAGGCTGTGAAAATGGCTGCATTCAATGCCGGTATAGAAAAAAATGTGACTTGTCATACTTTACGACATTCATTTGCCACACACTTATTACAACGCGGAGCTGATATAAGAACCGTGCAGGAACAATTAGGACATACCGATATTCGTACTACACAAATATATACTCATGTAATTGAACAGGGTGCGAATGGTGTTAGGAGTCCGCTATCAGATTTACTGTAAAGCACTCGTGTTGAAAATAAAAAATCCGCACTTCAATACTATTAATTGAAATGCGGATTGTTAATTTTTTACGAAACGATTGGCGCTATAGTCGTTAGGCTTGTTTAGTTTTTATGTAATCATTCACTAAGTCAGCTAAAACATTAAGCGGTACAGGACCATTTTTCAATACCACGTCATGAAACTCACGAATATCAAATTTTTCACCTAATTGAACTTTGGCATGTTCACGCAATTCAATTATTTTATTCATACCAATTTTGTAAGCGGTTGCTTGTGATGGCATAACTACGTGACGTTCTACCATTTTTACAGCATCAGATACTGCATTTGGTGTGTTTGAAGTGTAGTACTCTATCCCTTGATCACGTGTCCATTGTTTAGAGTGAATTCCCGTATCAACAACTAAGCGACATGCTCGCCATAACTCCATGGCTAAACGACCAAAATCAGAATAAGGGTCTTGGTATAAACCTATTTCTTTTGGGATCATTTCCGAATATAGTCCCCAGCCTTCTGTATGGGCTGTATAGCCACCAAATTTACGGAACATTGGAATGCCCGTTAACTCTTGTTTGATTGCTAATTGCATATGATGGCCCGGAATACCTTCATGATACGCTAACGCAGCCATTTGATAAGTTGGCATAGCTTCCATGTCGTAAAGGTTGGCGTAGTAAATACCTGGACGTGAGCCGTCTGGAGCAGGGCGTTCATAAAATGCTTTACCGGCAGATTTTTCTCTAAACCCTTCAACCGCTTTAACTTTTAATGCTGCTTTAGGTTTAGTTAGAAATAAGCTATCTAATCGGCTTTGCATATCATCAATTAGTGCTACGGCTTCAGCTAAATAACGTTCTTTTCCTTCGTCATTAGCTGGGTAGTAAAACTGTTTGTCGGTACGCATGAAATCGAAAAACTCATTCAGGCTGCCATCAAAACCTACCTGTTTCATGATTACGCGCATTTCGTTTTGGATACGTGATACTTCACTTAAACCAAGGTCATGAATCTGCTCTGAGGTTAAGTCTGTTGTGGTTGTACGTTTTAAAGCATTATTATAAAAGGCTTCCCCATCAGGGAACTTCCAAGCACCATCACGATTATCTGCTTTTTTCTCAAGTGTTGTTAAGTAAGTGATTAATTGTTCGTAACCTGGTTTCAAGTTGTCAATTAGCGCAACTTTCACGTCAGTGATTAAGGTGTTTTTCTCATTATCAGTAATCTCGAGTTTATCAATTTTTCGAGTGAAGTCGGCAAAAATAGTGCTATCAGGAGCATCATCAAACGGGGCACCAACTAGAATGTTTTTTGAGTCTCTAATAACGTGAGGAAAGACAAATTTAGGGGCTATGATACCTTTTGCTTCACGCAATTTAAGTTGTTCAACGAGTTGCTCTAATAATTTCTGAGCACCTTGAACACGGGCAATGTAATCTTGTGCTTCTTTAACGTTAGTGATTGAATGCTGGTTAATTAAAAAGGCAGGTATTTGTGAGTGCGTGCCATACATTTGGTTAACGGGGTAAGTATGAAATCGCCACTTATAATCGGCGATATGATTTTCTAAGTTTTGAATAAATAAGTTAAGACTTATTTTAGTTTGTACATCAAGCATGGTTGCGTCAATAGCTTGAACTCGTAACAAATTTTCTTTAGCAATCGCTAATTCATTTGCTGCGTTTTCTTCTGACAGGTCATTCCATTTATCGTAATCTTTTTTAATGCCTAAATAGGTTTGTCTCACAGGGTTACGATCAACACCTTCTTTAAATAAAGTATCAAATAGGGCATTAGCTTGTTCTGAAGCTGTGCTCGTTTCAACTTCAGTAACCTTAACGGGAGCCGCTGATTGTTCATTTTCCAAAGAAGAAATTTTTTCTTCAGAGCACGCACTAAATAATGCACTGGCGACAGCGATAACTAATAGGGATTTTTTAAACGTCATTCTGTTCTCGTTTTATTTATATTGTATTCAATTTCGACAGTGTGCCTTATTGCAGCTTATTAATTCAATGAAAGCTCGACAGATTGCTATAAAATTACGACCAACAGGTGTTTTGAATGGTGTAAAGAAGTAAACTTAATATTAATCAGTAGAATAATTTGTACATGGAAATCTCGTAAATGAAATTTACCGTTGGTTTTAGAAAAGTTAAACATGAAGATATAGATTTTTTGTTGGAGTTACGCAGAAAAACGATGACCCAACATTTGTTAGCGGCGGGTGTTCGTATGACCGACGAGCAGCATTTGGCACGAATAAAAGAGCAGTTTTATGAGAGCCATATCATTTTAGCTGACCGTAAACCTATTGGACTACTAAAAATGGGGGTGTTGTCTCTGAATAATACCGGTAAAAGTTTGCACATTAGACAGTTACAAATTACGCCTAAATATCAAGGGAAGGGCATTGGTAGTAAGGTACTTACGGTCGTTAAAAAACGTGCATTACAGTTATGCTTACCGATCACCCTAAATGTATTATTGAAAAATCCAGCTCGAGGTTTGTACTTGCGACATGGTTTTCAAGTAGAGAAGAAAACCCGTTTAGAATTTCAACTACGTTGTCCATTAGAAGTGATTGCCGCTTAGCTTGTTGAGTTAAGCGCATAGCGACAATCATTATCATTAAATTGAATAAAGCTATTTAGTAAATCAAACCACCGCTTTTTACTTTATTCGGGTCAATACGTGATGGGGTAATTGAACCATCAACAAGAGGTGTTGTTGCTATGGCTAGCATTTTAATGACCTGTAGCATTGAAGGTAAGTTTAAGCTATTAATATCATCACTAACTTGATGATAATGTTTATCTTTATCAAGCTGCGTACTGCTAAAACTATGCGCTGGAACACCTAATCTAGCAAGGGTTGCATTATCTGAACGATAGAATAAGTTTTGCTTAGGGTAAGGGTCCGCATAAACTTTTAGATTTTTTGGTGCTAATGCTTGGTTTAGTTGTTCACCTAGGGTTGAACGGTCCATGCCTGTCATCCAAACAGTTCCTTCACCAAAAAGTGCGGGCTTACCTATCATTTCGATGTTAATCATGGCTGTTATTGAGGTCGGCTCAACATGAGTCGAGAAATATCGAGAGCCAAAGCCACCAATTTCTTCAGCGCTAAACGCGGCAAACATTAAGGTTCTCTCGTTATTACCTTTTTTAGCAAAATGATTAGCTAAGTTGATAATGGCAGAAACACCTGAAGCATCATCATCAGCACCATTAAAAATTTCACTACTTTGTTGAGCGTTATTTTCTTGTTGAGTATTGTCACTAGGTGTCTCATCAATGCTCTGTTTCACGCCTAAATGATCATAATGAGCGGAGTAGAGTACAATTTCGTTAGCTTTACTTTTACCCGGTAAAACGCCTACTACGTTACTCAATGGGGCAGTGGTAACTTTAGCCGAGCCAGTAACACTAAATTGTTTAACTTTACTAATATCAGTTAACGCAAGAACAATCACACCACCTTGCTCTGTAGCGCTTTTATCAACCAGTTTAGTTAATCCTCTAGCAAAATAACTCTGATAGCGTTTAAAGCTTTCTTCATGCTTTGGGTGAAGTAATACTAAATGCTGACCACCTTGATTATTTAATTCACGCAGCGATTTTCGCATATTATCGCCTTCACCAATCATAACGGTGTTGACTGTTTGCTGAGTTATGGATTGATTCTTATCTTCAGGGCTACTGCTCCATTTAAAATCAGTTTCTGTGGTCGCCATTGATAATAAATCGCTGGAAATTTCGCGACCATTGATTTCAACTGTAAGGGTATCTGGTGTGATTTTTTGTACTAAATATTGCTGTTTAAAGTCCGGTGCACTAGGCGCAGGAGAAAGACCTACCTCATTAAAACGTTTAGCAATAAAATCAGCCGCTTTGCGGATGTTAGGGGTGAAATTATGTCTTCCTTCAAGCTCATCACTCGCTAAGTAAGTAACATCTTGGGTAACTTGTTCTAATGTAATGGTGTCATTTAGGGTAACAGGTGCCGATTTTTCAGCCTCTTGTCCAAAGCCTAAATCAATAGCGCTACAACCAGTTAATGATAAACTGGCGAGTGACAGTAGTGTTAGAGAGGCAACTAAGGTTGTTGACTTTACCTGTTTTTTTGTCATTACTTTGGTTGTATTTTTTGTCATAAAGGGCACGCTCTTACTTGAGTTTAATTGTTTCAACCAATAGGGTTTCTTCACCTGAAGATAACCACAATTGACCATCTTGAATACTGCATTGAAATTCCATATTACGGCTGAGCAGCTTTACTAATGCTTCACACGTACTTGGCTCGAACTGCTCTATTGTTAAGCGCTCAAATTTATTCATGTTTAGCTCAACTTGAGACCACCAGGTATTTACACTGCTACCATAACAATAAAGCTTTACCGCTTTGGCTTGGTTGCAGGCTTTTTTAAGGCGCTTTTCATCTAACTGACCTAGCTCGATCCATAGGTTGATTTCATCACTGTAATTTATTTGCCAAAGGGCCGCTTCGTTTTCATCACTAACACCTTTACCAAACTGTAAATCTTCGTGAGCATTGAGAATATAGGCCATAAGACGCACCATTAGTCGCTGTGGTGTTTCTGAAGGATGCTGAGCAATGGTAAGTTGCAAACTGTCGTAATAATTACGATCCATATCTGCAAGTTCGATAGTCGCTTTATATATAGTTGCTTTAAGGGCCATATGTGCTTTGAGGTAATAAATAGTGGCGGTATCATAACAGCATGGTGCTAACTTGCAAAAACTTGCCAGGATAAATAAAAGTCGTTAAAACATAACATTGTAAAACAGGCAGTATTTATCAAATGAATAACTAGGATAATGTTAATTAATTCTACTTATGGTGAGATTTAAAGCATGATAAAGTCACAGAAATTATTATCTTTTTTTATCCTTTATTCTTTAAGAGGCTTACATGACAATTCAATCTTTTTTTCCGCCACAGCGTACTTTGATGGGGCCGGGTCCATCTGATGTTAGCCCACGTGTTTTATCTGCCTTAGCAAGACCGACTATAGGTCATCTTGATCCTTGTTTTGTTGCCATGATGGATGAAGTAAAAGAATTACTACAATATGCACTACAAACGAAAAACAAATTTACTATGGCCGTATCGGCGCCTGGCTCAGCAGGTATGGAAGCTTGTTTTGTTAACTTAATTACTCCTGATGATACCGTGGTTGTTTGTGTTAATGGCGTATTCGGTATGCGTATGATTGAAAACGTTAAACGTATTGGCGCTAAGTTAGTGGTTGTTGAAGGCGAGTGGGGCAGAGCCGTTGATCCACAAGCATTAGAAGCATCACTTAAAGAAAACCCTCAAGCTGGTTTTGTTGCGTTTGTTCATGCTGAAACATCTACAGGGGCGTTATCTGATGCTAAGACCCTGTGTGCTATTGCTAAAAACCACGATTGTTTAACCATTGTTGATGCCGTAACTTCTTTAGGCGGTGTAGAGCTGCGTGTTGATGAGTGGCAAATTGATGCAGTGTATTCAGGCAGCCAAAAATGTCTATCTTGTGTGCCTGGTTTATCGCCGGTAAGTTTTAGTGATAAAGCCGCTGAGGTTATTCAAAATCGTGGTATTGCAGTGCAAAGTTGGTTCCTTGATCAATCGCTTGTCATGGGATATTGGTCGGGCGAAGGTAAGCGCAGTTATCATCATACAGCTCCGGTTAATTCTTTATATGCATTACATGAATCATTAGTCATGCTACAAAACGAGGGCTTGGAAAATAGCTGGGCTCGACATAAAACCATGCATGATAAGTTAAGTACAGGACTAGCTGAACTAGGTTTAGATTTTATTGTTCCTGCTGATGAACGGTTACCGCAATTAAACGCTGTTTATATTCCAGAAGGCATTGATGACGGTAAAGTAAGAGAATTCCTACTTAATGAATATAACTTAGAGATTGGCGCTGGTTTAGGTGCTTTCGCCGGTAAAGCATGGCGTATAGGTTTAATGGGTTATGCTGCACGCAATGAAAATGTCACCTTATGCTTAGCAGCATTAAAAGAAGCGTTAGCTCAATAAGACTAACGTAACAATAATAGTCATACCGCTGAGTTAACATAAGCGGTGTGAGCCTTATCTAAACTGATCACTGTTAGCAAAAAAAAGCCCTGTACTGATATTTATCGGCACTGGGCTTTTTTATTTATTCTATTTGTTTGAACTTTCCATATTGGTCGTTCAATTAGAAGCCTGCATCTTCAGGTCGTTTGGGTATATTATCAATACACTAACGGAGTGTTTTTAACGAACTTTACCAGCTACCGCTATTTTCCATGCTCAACCACGGCTCTTGAGGCGCTAATGAACCATCTTTTTGTAATAACTCGATTGATATACCATCAGGTGAATTAACGAAGGCCATATGACCACAACGAGGCGGTCTGTTAATTTTTACGCCACCGTCTTGTAATTTTTGACACGTTTGATAAATATCATCAACTTCAAAGGCTAAATGACCAAAGCTTCGTCCCGCAGTATAATCTTCAGCAGAGCCCCAATTGTAAGTCAGCTCAACTTCAGGGCCGCCAATTTCAGTGGCTAAATACACGAGAGTGAATTTTCCAGCAGCGACCTCAATCCTTCTTGTTTCAATTAAGCCAAGTTTATTGATATAAAAATCAAGCGATTGCTCTAAATCACGGACTCGTACCATGGTATGTAAAAACTTCATAAGGCTCTCTTTTTTCTTTGTTTAAGGATAGGAAATATAAAATTAAGTAGCACTAGGTTAGGATCAAGCTGATAGCATATTAGCTAGTTTTATCTTTAAACCCACATATATCTTCAATGATACAAGAGCCACACTTTGGTTTTTTTGCCGTACAGGTGTAACGGCCATGTAATATGAACCAATGATGTAAGTTAAACATAAACTCTGTTTTTCTTGGGGTTAGCTTTATTATATTAGCTTCAACTTGATCAACCGTTTTACCTGGGGCATATTTAGTTCTATTTGCGAGCCTATAAATGTGGGTATCCACGGCTAGAAAGTAGTTACCTTCATTATCTTTAAGCCAGCCGAAAGCGGTATTTAAAACCACATTAGCCGTTTTACGTCCAACACCGGGAAGTGCTTCAAGTGCAGCTCTATTTTCAGGCACTTCACCGCCATGCAAATCAACTAACATTTGACATGTTTTAATAGTATTTTGTGCCTTGGTATTAAATAACCCAATGGTTTTTATATAGCCTTTTAGGCCATCGAGACCAAGATCTAAAATGGCTTGTGGTGTATTTGCTACAGGGTAAAGCTTAGCGGTCGCTTTATTAACCCCTACATCAGTTGCTTGGGCAGAGAGTAGTACGGCAATAAGTAATTCAAACGGGCTAGAGAAGTTAAGTTCAGTGGTTGGCTCTGGATTCTCATCCCTAAGCCTAGTTAACATCTCTAAACGTGTTTCTTTATTCATAGCTCTGCTCTTTTTTTACGTTATTTGTATAGTGTTACGAGTAAAACCTCACTGACACTGTGCTCTACATAGGCTTTTACCGATAAGTTTATTATCGGTATTGATTCATTTATTGCTTACTTGATAAATAACATTTACCGCTAAGAGTCAAAATTTACCCGAACTCTTTCAATAACTTGCTCGGTATCAATGACTTCTTTAGATTTTATATAGCTATCGATTGCATTTTTAAGTGCAATTAAAATCCCCATGGCGATAAAAGCACCGGGTGGCAAAATAGCTAATAAAAACTGACTATCGAGTTGCATGACTTCAATTCGCAGCACGCTAGCCCAGTCGCCCAGTAATAAATTAGCGCCATCAAAAAGTGTTCCTTGTCCCAGTATTTCTCTGATCACACCAAGTAAAATTAAGATAATGGCAAAACCTAGTCCCATCATAAGTCCATCAAAGGCTGATTGCTTGATAGGATTTTTAGATGCGTAAGCTTCAGCTCGACCAATAATGGCACAGTTAGTCACGATCAACGGTAAGAAAATGCCTAATGATTGGTAGATACCGTAAGTAAAAGCATTCATCAGTAATTGTACGCAGGTTACAAAAGCTGCAATGATCAATACAAAGATTGGTATGCGGATCTCTTTAGGAACCCAATGGCGAATTGCCGATACGGTAACGTTAGAGCAGATGAGTACTAACATGGTCGCAAGGCCAAGACCCAAAGCATTAGTTACGGTAGATGTGACAGCAAGCAAAGGGCACAAACCAAGCAGTTGCACTAAACCTGGGTTGTTTTTCCATAACCCTTGTATGGCTAACTCTTTATACTCGGCCTTAAGTTGTGCTTTAAGTGCTGCGGAATCTTCTTGTTCTACAGTATCAATAGTAATATCAGCTTCAGTACTATTTTGTGGTGCTATTTCATTGCTCATTAGCAGCCCCGCTAATTGGTGGTGTGGTAGAGCTTGTTGTCAATTCAGCTGTTGATAAAGCTTCGCCACAAGCATTAGGGCGAGGTATTAAACTGCCTTTATGCTGATTAAAATAATTAAGTGTACTCTTAACGCCTTTTACCACCGCTCGCGGAGTAATAGTCGCACCAGTAAATTGGTCGAACATGCCATTATCTTTACTAACAGCCCAGCGTCTATCATCTTCAGAAAGTATTTTCTTACCAGTAAAACTGGTGATCCAATCGCTTTTTCTAAGTTCTATTTTATCACCTAAACCCGGTGTTTCTTTGTGCTTGAGCACTCGAACACCGCTGACAGAGCCATCATTATTGATTGCCATTATAAAATCAATATTACCATTATAGCCTTGTGGTGCGGTACTGGTTATCGCAACGGCAACGACTTCACCATCTTTTCGTGCAATATAAGCTGTTTTAGCTTTATTGGAACCCAGTTCAGGCGCACTCATCATAATGCAATCATTAGCGATATCGTTATCATAACGACTTGGTTCAATAATGCTGTGTAATGTTCTTAACAGTTGTTGTTGTTCTTGTGCTTTTATTCTATCTTTCGTCAGTTCACTCACTAAACTAACAGCCAAGGTACAAGCAATAGCAAAGAGTGCAAGGATTTTTGTGTTTTTCGATATAGCTATGGTTAACGGTGACTTAGTTGCATTACTTTTGTCACTTGTATCGTTATTCTCACCGTTAAGTTCTTGCTCAGACTTTTCTGATGACGTATCCATTTTGTCAGGCATCACTTATCTCCCTTTTGGTGACCATAAGTTCGAGGGCGAGTGTATTGATCTATTAGCGGTGCTGACATATTGCAAAGTAAAACAGCAAATGCGACACCGTCAGGATAACCACCAGCAGTACGTATTAAATAAACCAACAAACCAGCAAGTAAACCGACAACAATACGACCTTTGTTACTCGTTGCACCGGTTACTGGGTCGGTCAGAATAAAAAATGCACCCAACATAGTTGCACCAGAAAACCAGTGGAACATAGTTGAAGCGCTGCTGTCTGGGCTGATGCTATAGCCAATAAAAGAGCAAATAAATAAGCTTAATAAGAAGCTAATTGGCGTTTGCCAAGCAATTGCTTTTCTCGCAATAAGAAACAAGCCACCTAACAAAAACCCTGCATTTACCCATTCCCAGCCTAACGCAAGGTTTTCACCAAACACCGGGCTTTTAATACTTTCGAGTACTGTTAGCCCTAAACCCGTATTCGTTTTTAATGTATCAAGTGGTGTTGCCATCGTGATACCGTCAATACTGGTGCGTACTTGTTCAACCGAATAACCTTCAGCAGTAAAGCCCGTTAGAATGGTCGTTAATGTATTGGTAAAGTTAAGATCCACAGCCACTAGTGTGAGTGGTGGCTGCCAAAGTGTCATCTGTAAAGGAAAAGACACTAACAACATTACATAACCAGCCATGGCAGGGTTAAATGGATTATGCCCTAATCCACCATACAATTGTTTACCAATGACAATGGCAAACATGGTACCAATGACAGTGACCCACCAAGGGGCTAATGCCGGTAAACAGATGCCGATTAACAAGGCAGTTAAAAATGCACTACCATCAAATAATTCGTGGGAAATAGGCTTTTTACGTAGCGACAATACAGTAAACTCACAAATAATCGCTGTAGTCATTGCTAAGCCAATGTGAATTAAATTACCCCAACCAAAAAAGTACCACTGAGCTAAAACGCCAGGCAGGGTTGCGTATATCACCAAACGCATTAAGTTTGGTGTTTTGGTGTGGTTATGGTTATGTGGTGAACTTGCTATCCAAAATGCCATTAATTATGTCGACTCGTCGGGTTGTTACGCTGATAAATTTTAATTCGAGCTTGTTTGTTCTTACTCATGCCTTATACACCATCTTGGTCATTTTCTTCAACTGCGTTGGCTTCTTTTAATTTCTTCTTCGCTTTTGCTTTAGCGATAGCCGCGGCAATTTTTGCCTTTTTATCCGTTGCTGCATTAGGTAAAAGGTCGCTTTTAACAGCACTCTCTGTCGTCTCATCATGAATGTTTTTTTCAGACGGCATGAGTGTGCTTTCTGTTTCAGTTATACTGTTCTCAGCAATACTAGTCGCGCCTTCAACCTCAGTTTTTTCTTCGGTTGTAGACTCCGCATTAGCTTTTGCTAGCGCTTTACTTTTTGCTTTAGCAATCGCAGCAGCGACTCTCGCTTTTTTATCGTCTGCACTTGCTACTTTTTCAGCAGGAATGTTTTCAGGCTGTTTTTCTAACTCAGCATCAGCAGATGATTTGCTTAATTTCTTTGCTTTGGCTTTAGCAATAGCAGCTGCAATTTTTGCTTTTTTATCATCTGTACTCGCTACCTTTTTAGCCGAAGTGTTTTCAGTATTTTCTTCAGTAGCAGAATCAGCATCAGGAGTATCAGCGGATTTACTAAGCTTCTTCGCTTTTGCTCGAGCAATCGCAGCGGCTATTTTAGCTTTTTTATCATCAGGATTAGCTTGCTGAGTTGAAGCCGTTTTTTCTTCAGTAACGTTATCTACCATATCATCGCTACTTATAATTTTTTCAGTTGCGACTGCTTTTAGTTTTTTCTTTGCTTTCGCTCTAGCAATTGCCGCTGCGACTTGTGATTTTTGATCATCAGCAGTCTCAGTGGGCAAGTCATTTTTCGAGTCAGCAGTATTTACTTGGCCTTGATCTTTTGAGGCTTTCTTAGCTTTCACACGCGCTAACGCTGCCGCAACCGCAGATTTAGCGCCTGTGGCTTCTGGTGTTGCTTTATTCATAGCTGCTTTACGTGCTTCAGCCGCTTTTTTATGTTTCTCTTGTCGAGCAATCTTTTCTTTTTCTAAGCGTAATTTACGCTGTCTCTTATACACATCTGACGCTG
>CAJXRC010000138.1 GCA_913058405.1 uncultured Colwellia sp.
CTCGGAGATGTGTATAAGAGACAGGTTTCAATATTGAAATAGAATTAGACTAAAGTTTTATCGCGAAATCATTAACTTTCAGAAAAAATGTCTATAATAGAAATCAGCAATAATTAGTTTGTTAAATGTAGAGAATATTTAATCATGAAGAGTGAGAAGGGATCGCTTATGTCTTTGTTGTTTAAGTTTTTGTCAAAATCTTAATAAGGCTCCATATGAATTTACTTAATAACTTAGTGTTTAAAAAAAAGTTAATTTTACTTGTGTTGATCCCTCTTTTAGCCACACTGTTTTTTAGTTTGAGCAATTTAAATACCTTAACATCAAAACAAGGACAGCTTGAAGAAATCCATGGTTTGATTATGTTTACTATTGCTAATAATGCCTTGGTTCATGAGTTACAAAAAGAGCGTGGCGCTACTGCTGTATATATTGGCAGTAAAGGAAAAAAGTTTTCTCAAGAATTAGCAAGCCAACGAAAACTGACCAATAAGGCTCATGAAAACTTCAATGAAGAGCTAAATGGTTTCTCCTCGGATAACGATAAAGTAAATAGTATTATTTTAACGATTAAAAGTGGATTATTGAAATTAGAAAGTATTAGATCCCGCTCTGATGATTTTTCAATCCCACTGAGTCAGGCTATTGGTTATTACACCGGCCAAAATCATCAAATGCTTAGCTTGACTGGATTCTTTTCCGTTATTAGTCCGACAGAAACTGTCAGTACTGCCATTGCGTATTATGTGCTTTTAGAAGCTAAAGAACGAGCAGGTATCGAGCGTGCAGTTGCGAGTGGTGGTTTTGCACAAGACAGCTTCACACAAGCGGCCTTTCAAAAATTTACAAGCCTGGTGGCTTTACAAAACAGTTATTTAGAACAGTTTAGTGCTAAAGCATCATTAGAAACCGTAAGTGCATATAAAAACACTTTATATAATGATGATGTCGTTGAAGTTAATCGAATGAGAGAAGTAGCAGTCTCTACTGGTCAAACCGGTCCGTTTAATGTTGATGCTGGTGCGTGGTTTAAAAATGCGACAGGACGAATTAATTTACTAAAGGATATTGAAAACCTTGTTGCTGATGAGTTTATCGCTGACATTAATCAGTTGCTTAGCGAGGCAAATAGTAAAGTTATCGTTAATTTGATCATTATCATTTCAACTTTTATTATTACTATTTTTATTGTTTACGTTATTTTGGTCAATTTAATTAAGCAATTGAATGAAATTTCGGTAACGATGGATAAAGTAACTGAAAATAATGATCTAACCATACAGGCAGGCGTTTTTAGCACGGATGAATTGGGGAGTATTGCTCGAGGATTAAATAAAACACTCAGCACATTTTCTAACGCGATCACTGAAATAAAAAGTAGCAGTGTATCTCTTGCCGCCTCAGCACAACAATCATCTGTTATTGTGAATAATAACGTTAGTAGTTTGCAACAACAGCGTGATGAAACTGCGCAAGTAGCAACAGCAATTGAAGAAATGTCGGCCACGGTGCAAGAAGTCTCACGCAATGCTAATGAAGCTATGTCATCGACGCATCAGGTTAATACTAAAGCAATAGAGAGTCAGACAGTTGTAGGAAATTCACTAGAAGCAATCAATAATTTGGCGTCAGAAGTCTCTGAAATAGGCTTACTGATCTCTGGGTTGCACTCAACCACGTCGAATATATCCAATGTCATTGATGTAATTAAAGGTATTGCGGATCAAACTAACTTACTCGCCCTAAATGCAGCGATAGAAGCTGCAAGAGCAGGAGAACAAGGTCGTGGCTTTGCGGTAGTCGCGGATGAAGTTAGAACCTTAGCTCAACGCACTCAAGATTCAACTATTGAAATTGAAGTGATTATCAATCAATTACAAAGTGAAGCAAGTAACGCCAATACTATGGTTACAGGTACGCAAAAACGTGCCGACGACAGTATTGACGGTGCTCATCAAATCGAATTATCACTGACAAGTATTGTAACGGCAGTCTCGGATATAAATCTGATGATAGAACAAATCGCCACTGCAGCTGAAGAGCAAGTTAGTGTCACGGAGGACATCAATAAAAATGTCAATGATATCGATAAAAAGTCTTCTGAAATAACCTCAGGAGCACAAGATGTTTCGTTGGCGGCTAATGAGCAAGTTGAGATTGCTAATAACCTTGAAAAATTGGCTGCTAAGTTTGTGGTATAAACTAACAGTTAGGTAAGTATTTCTCATGGTGTTAGGAATAATTTAGTGAATATGGATAGTAAGCACTTTGTCGTTACTTTTAAAAAGCGAGTTTATGTTATTTAGAATAGGTTCGATATTTTTCTTACCTACTTTTGAAATGATTATTGATAATCATTTCAGATTTAATCGAATAGCATTTTTAAATATTATGAATTGAAGAGTAATGTGAATATATTTTTAATACTGTTAATTAAAATTTTCCCGCTATATCTTAATGTTGGCTTAGGATTTTTTGCTACAAAATATTTGGATGTTCAACGACATAGTATTGCTGCACTTCTTATTTATATTATAGGACCTATTGTTGTCTTGTCTGCAACGATGAGTGTTGAAATTAATGCCAGTGTCGCCTTTTTACCTATCTTTTTATACGTATTCGGTTCCATCATTGCTTTTGCCACTTTGCTTATTTTTGGAAAGAACTGGAATGATCCAACAGGAAATATTTTAGCTTTTTCAAGTGGCACGGGAAATACTGGATATTTTGGCATACCTCTCGCGTTGATTTTTTTCGATACAAACCTAGCAAATATTTATATTTTCACGGTATTGGCCTCGCTTTTATATGAAAATACCACCGGCTTTTATGTAACGGCGAAAGGAAACTTCACCGCTAAACAAAGTATTGTTAAGATAATAAAACTCCCCATTTTACATGCGTTTATTGTCGGCATAACCCTGAATATTATGGGGGTAAAGCTTCCGCAAGAGTTAACGTTTTACTCTGACCAATTTAAAAGTGCGTATGGAATTCTAGGGATGATGATGTTGGGAATGGGACTTCATGGCTTTAATAAAAGTGAAGATTTAGATGTTAAATTTATAAAAATCTCTTTTATCATTAAATTCATTTTTTGGCCCGCTTCAATTCTGGTACTTATTTATCTAGATAAAGTATTCATACAATTACTCAATGAAGATTTATACAAAGTACTGATCCTGTTTTCAATCGTACCACTAGCTGGCAATACAGTTTCACTAGCTGTCTTGTTAAACGCGAAGCCAGAAAAAGCGAGCTTATCTGTATTTTTAAGTACAGTGGTATCGATTTTATTCATACCACTAGCATTGTATTTATACGGTGGTTTTTAAATTTATCAATCTTCATCAAATTGAAATTGCTTATGCACTCAGAAATATCCATCTTGATTGAGCATGGGATCGATTAAGATAAGGTTGTTATTTTCAGTTTTACGCTAGCAGCAACAATTATATTTTAATCGTCGGGTGTAACAGTGAAGTTATTGCTGTAAATTAGTTACTTGCTTATTCCCTTATATGAAACTCCATGACACCAATTCGCTTGACCCAATACTCACACGGCGCAGGCTGTGGCTGTAAAATTTCTCCATCGGTACTTGATGTGATGCTAAAGTCATCACTTGCCTTACCTGTGAATGACGCACTCTTAGTAGGTAATAGTACTAAAGACGATGCGGCCGTTTTCGATATTGGCAATGATCAAGGCGTGATTTCAACCACTGATTTCTTCATGCCCATTGTTGATGACCCAACTGACTTTGGTAAAATTGCTGCCTGTAATGCCATCAGCGATATTTATGCCATGGGTGGAAAACCGATAATGGCGATAGCTATCTTGGGCTGGCCAGTCAATCTTTTAGCTCCTGAAATTGCCCAACAAGTGCTTGATGGCGCTAGAGCTATCTGTGCTGAGGCTGGTATCCCATTAGCGGGCGGTCATTCCATTGATGCGCCAGAGCCTATCTTTGGTTTAGCGGTTACCGGCCTAATTAATAATGCGCACATTAAGCGAAATAATACCGCAGAGGTTGGCGATCTTCTGTATTTAACCAAGCCATTAGGTATTGGCATTATGACCACGGCTGAAAAACAAGGAAAATTACTACCTGAGCATGCGCAACTAGCGCCACAAGCAATGAAAACCTTAAATGTTATTGGGCAGAAGTTTGCAGCACTAGAGGTAGTTACGGCTATGACTGATGTAACAGGTTTTGCATTGTTAGGACACCTTCTAGAAATGTGTCAGGGCAGTGGGGTTGCTGCTGTTATTGATTTTGAGCAAGTTCCGCGTCTTGCTTTCGTCAATGATTATATTGATCAAGGCTGTATACCCGGAGGCTGTGAGCGAAACTTCATCAGTTATGGCGAACACGTTGGACCGTTAAGCCCTAAACAAAAAATACTTTTATGTGACCCTCAAACCAGTGGTGGTTTACTCGTGGCAGTGAAACCCGATGGCAAAGAAGTTTTTGAAGCGTTATGCCAAGAGACTGGTCTTGATCTACAACCTATTGGTGAACTTGTAGCGGCTACTTCGCCGATAGTGAGTTTGTTGTAATGAGCATAAATACCTCAGGAAATAATACCTCTGGAAAAATCACCTCAGCAATAGAGCGCGCCGATAGCGCTGATTTTCGCACTATTATTCGAAATAAAATCCCATTAATGGATGTACGCGCCCCTGTTGAGTTTGAAAAAGGCGCTTTTAACCAGTCCATCAATTGCCCGTTAATGAACAATGATGAACGAGAAAAAATTGGGGTTTGTTATAAAAAAAATGGCCAAGAAGCAGCCATCACCTTGGGTAATGCACTGGTTTCAGGACAAAGTAAAGCAAGTCGATTAGCACAATGGCAAACCTTTGCACGGGAAAACCCACAAGGTTATTTATATTGTTTTCGGGGTGGTTTACGTTCAAAAACGGTACAACGCTGGTTAAAGGAATCAGGAATTAACTACCCACTGATAATCGGGGGATATAAAGCACTGCGTCAGTTTTTACTGAATGAACTAGACCAACTAGCGTTACACCCTTTAACTATTTTAGCTGGTAATACCGGTAGTGGAAAAACGCCTTTTTTGGCCCATTGTACGAACAGTTTAGATTTAGAAGGAGCCGCAGGACACCGAGGTTCGAGTTTTGGCAGCTTCGTTACACCGCAATCAAATCAAATAAATTTTGAAAATAAACTGGCTGAACAATACATCACAGGTAACTTTTCTTTAGATCAAAGGTTAGTCCTAGAAGATGAAGGTAGATTAATTGGTAGCGTTCATTTACCTGGAAGTTTACGACACGCTATGACATTAGCGCCACTCGTGGTGATTGAAGAAAGTTTGGATTATCGACTTGAGCAGATATATCAAGAATATATCATAAAAATGACAGCCCAATATCAAGCACACTATGGCGTTGAAAAAGGTTTTATCGCCTTTAGTGAATATTTGGAGCATGGCTTATTCAAGGTACGAAAACGCCTTGGATCAGAACGCTATGGTCAATTAAAGGAAATACAGAGTGTAGCCTTAACCCAGCAAATCAAGGGTCAACCACAGCATCACTTTGACTGGTTAAAACCTTTGCTCTGCGAATATTATGATCCCATGTATCAATATCAATTAGGACTGAAGGCTGACCGAGTGATTTTTCGTGGCAACAACGCCCAATGTTTGGCTTTTTTGCACGATTAACATAACCTTTAAAGATACTTTACATAGCATAATATTTATTGCTCTTGTAAGAACTTAGCTTTTAATTTATTGATAAATAACCGTAAGATCAGCGGTAATTGTTGCTGATAAGAGTGCACAGCATAAACATTTCTCGCTTCGCCCAAATAATCAGGCAATACGCGCTGTAATGAACCTGATTGTAATTGACTTTTAATAAATACTGATGGAATTAAACAGATACCAGCGCCTGTTACGGCACTATTGATAGCACTAGTTGAAGTGTTCATTTTTAGATACTTTAAACTGTTAAAAGTAATTACGTTCTTACCGTTTTTAGTCAGGGAAAAGTTACTTTGCCATGGCAGCATAATTAAATTTTGCCCTGATAAGTTTTGCTCATTAACTTCAGCGTGCTTAGCCAGATATTTTGGTGAAGCCACTAATACACTTTCTAACTCACCAATCAGTATCGCATGATATGAACTATCTTTTTGAGGACCTACTGAAATGGCGACATCAAGCTGATGTTTAAGTATATCTAAACGTTCGTCAGTAAATGTCAGTTCAGGGGTAAGCTTTGGGTATTCATCACATAACTCTGTGATTATGGGGGTGACTAAAGATGCTTCAAAAGCATGTGGAGCCGTTATCGCTATTCGTCCCGCGGGCGCTATCGCACTCTCATCTATCTCATCTAAAGTGACGGTTAATAATTCAAGTAATTGCTCACTACGTTTGGCAACCAGCTGACCTGTAGGCGTTAAGTTTAATGTACGAGTACTCCTATTGAGCAAACGCACGCCTAAGGCTAGTTCAAGTTGACTTACGTATTGACTAATTGCTGACTTAGTATGCCCTAGACTATGAGCTGCTTCTGTAAAGGAGCCTTGTTTAAGCACTTCATCAAATACTAACATTTGGTAAGCTAAGCGCTTTTGTTCACTTTTATTGAACATTGTTTTCATCTTTTGGTTGATTATCATTCTTTAGAATAACAATAAAATAGTGTTTCTGAAATAACTAAGAGATAAAAAATGAATCAAACAACATTAAACACTATTCGAAATAACGTTATGCAAGCTAGCGCTCAGTGGATCTCTGATTTCAATCAAGGGAACGTCCAAGCATGCATTAACCGCTACCTTCCCAGTGCAACGATGCAAGTTCACCCTTTTGGAAAATTTACTTCAATATCAGCTATCGCTGACTTTTGGCTTGAATTTGCCAAAAGTAATCCAAGTGATTTAGTTTACCGAAATATTGATATCAAAGTGTTAAATGAAGGGCAGGCGATACTTTCAGCGAATTGGCGTATGAATATTGCTAGTGGTTTTATTAGCAAAGAGCTTTGGACCCTAGCAGAAGATGGTCAGTGGTACCTTGAAGAAGATGACTTTACTGTATTAGCACAACATACCAAACCTGTTCATGATAAGAGAACCGCTTTAGTGTTGGTTGATCTACAAAATGATTATTTTAGTGGTGGACGTTTTGAGCTTGATAATACTAATTTGGCGGCCAAAAAAGCGAGTAAATTATTAGCGCACTTTAGACAAAGTGAAATGCCTGTTATTCATATCCAACATTTATTTAAAGAGGCTAATGCTGCCTTTTTTACTGCAAATACAGTGGGCGCTGAAATCGAATCAAGTGTTAAACCTATTGAAAATGAACCTGTTATTATAAAGCATCAAATAGACAGTTTCATTGAGACAACATTGGAACAAACATTGGTTGAATTAGGGATAGATAACCTAGTTATTGTCGGTGCAATGGCACAAGCGTGCGTGCAAACTATTTGTCGAAGTGCAGTCAATAAAGGTTATAAGTGTCAGGTGGTTTCTGACGCTATTGCTGCTCCAACATTTGAGTACAAACAACATTCCTTTACTGGAGAACAGCTGGTTGCCGCTAACTTAATTTCATTGTCGTTTGGCGGTGCTGATATTACAGAGACTAATGAGTGGTTACAAAAGAATAGTTAACCCTTATAAAAATTCCCCAATAAAGTTAGTGATTATTATTCAAATTAATCACTAACTTTTACATTAGCCATTAGCCAGATGTAATCTAATTGGTTCTATTATCCAAGTTCAAAAACTCACAATAATTATCGAACATAAGAGATATCGCTAAATTTATCAAAGATGAACTCACAACATTCTCGCTATAGCTGATATCATTAGCCCAAAATAAATGAAGTCTCTATCCCTTTATTAATGACCTTTAATTGTAACTAATTTTATGAACGCAAATTCTCTAATACTCCTCGATTTTGAAACAACTGGCCTTTCACCTGATAATGGCGATAGAGCCATAGAAATTGGGGCGGTAAAACTCGAAAAGGGTGTGATAACCGAACGCTTTCAAGAGCTGATGTATCCTGGGCGACCAGTAAGTCATTTTATTGCTGACTACACTGGTATCACCAATGAAATGTTAGGCAAAGCCGCGCCATGTCATGAAGTGATGGATCGTTTTGCTGACTTCATACAAGGACAAAACCTAGTTGCTCATAATGCATCGTTTGATAAGCGTTTTTTAGATAGTGAACTAAAGCGTATTTCTTCTGGTTATGATGGCCAGTTTGCTTGCTCGCTATTATTATCTCGTCGATTATATCAAACGGCGCCTAACCATAAATTAGGCACATTGATTAACTATAAGGGCATTGCCTCAAATGGCAGCTTTCATAGAGCATTATATGATTCTGAAATGACAGCAAAGCTTTGGGTTGCTATGTTAGATGATATTCAGCAACAGGCCGGAATCGATGAAGTGCCATTTTCTTTCATTCAGAAGTTAACTAAAACGACTAAAGCGAATGTTGGTAAGCTTTTAGCTACCTACGGATAACCGATGTTGATTTGATAACTTCATTAAATTAATCTGGTTTTGATTTATGCTTTAAAAATAAAAAAGTAAGTTTGCTAAGTGGAAGCTATAATTCACTTTAGCAATACTTTTGCTCTTCATCCTTTATTTAACCATTGCTTCAATAAGACATCTGCATCAGCTTTTTCGGAATAATCTGAATTCACTACATCTACCATTAATTTTATTGCCTCTTTATCTCTGTTAAGCGCTTTGAGTGTTAACGCTAAATGATATTTCACTGTCGAATTTGAATTATTGATAGCTAACGCTTTTCTAAATAGAGGTAAAGCTTTATTAAACTCTTTGGTGTGATAATAAACCCAGCCTAAAGTGTCTAAAGAGTCAGGCTGATTACCAACAAGTGCCAATGACCTTTTTACCAATGCTTCAGCTCGTGGGTAATCAGATATATTTAAAGCCACATAACTGGCATTATTTAATATTGCCGGTTGCTTAGGGTACAGCTGAACTAATGTTTGATATATCTTATCTGCATTGACCCATTGAGATTGGTCGATATAAAGCTCGGCTAATGCTGTATTCAATAATAAACTGTTTGGCTTATCATTTAAGGACTTTGTTAATAAGTCTACCGCTTTACTGGTTCGTTTTGTTGCTCTGTATATTAAGTTTAATCCAACTACACTACTGTCATTACTTGCTAACTTAATACGTTTCTTATAATACAATTCAGCTAGTTTATATTGATGTATACGCAAATATGAATTAGCTAACACTTCGACTAATTGGGCGGATAACTGATGGTTAACTTCAAATGATTTAATTAACTTTATTGCGCTGGCAGTATCATTTTCAGCATTATAAAGTTGTGCTAATCCTATGATCGCTTTATCGTTATCTTCATCCCAAGCCATCGATTTTTTATAGGCAGTGATTGCCTCCGGCACTTTAGAAAATCGTTGATAAACATGGGCTATTAACAAGTAAATTGTCCCTTTATCTCCGTCTTGTTTTATCGCCGATTTATATGCACTAACTGCAGAGTTCACATCTGAATTCATAGCTTGTAAACTTGCCAGCATAAGATAAAGCTCAGCTGTTTTTCTTTGATTCAATAAATAAGTATTCAATGTTTCAATGGCAAGCATTAGCTGCTTATCGCCGACATAGCTAACAATTAAGTTTTTTAATAACACTTCATTTTTATTATCACGTTTAAATGGCTCTTCTAGCAAGAGGACACTAGCAGCTGAATTATTAGTACGGTTATATAACTGTGCTAAAGCTGTAATTAAATCAATATCGTTTGCTGATATTATTAATGCTGCTTTTAAACGATTAATAGCAATATCAGCGTTACCCTTTTGATAATCGAGGTTAGCTAAGCTAATGATAGATTTTGCATGGTTTGGTTCAATTGCCAATGCTTGTTCAAATTGATGTTTTGCCTTATCTATCTTTCCTGATATCTGGTAAATATAGCCGAGATGATGCTGGATATTTGCATTGTTTGGCATGTTTTCAGCTAAGTTTTTCGCAACATTAGTACCCTTGTCTATTTCTCCAGACTTGACATAAGACTCCACCAACAATAAACCCACCACTGTTGGATCGTACTCCGCTGCAGAGGCTGTTAACAAATGTTTAATTGCTTTTTCAGGCATCCCGGTTGCTAAATAGCTTTGTGCAAGTTGAGTGTCTGCAATCCCTAAATCAGGCATCAGTTCTTTAACTTTTGCAAGGTGGAAGTGAGCTTTTTCATACTGCTTTAGTTCTAAGTAGGTCATCCCTAACATAGATAATATTTTCGGGTTATTAGGATCTAAAAAATTAGCCCGACTTAACAAGCTCTTAGCTTGCATTGGTTTTTCTTCGACTAATTCAATAGTGGCAGCAAGTGTTAAAGCGTTAATGTTATTTTCATCTATCAATAAATAGTCATTTATGTATTGTTTTGCTGCTTCATAATTTTGTTGATGAAATAAAATTACACTGGCTAAATAATAATAAGAAGGATTTGACTGCAATACCTCTTCACTGAGATTACCCAGCACTGCTGCAACTTTTTCTATTGAACTGTCAAAGCCCGTTTTTTCATTTTTTCTAATTTGCACAATAGCTTTAAGAAATTCAGCTTTAGGTTCGTTAGGTACTTGCTCTAATACAGTATCTGCGTATTGTTCAGCTAACTCAAAGTGTTGCAATTCGGTGTTTATAGTACTTGCAAAAATGAGTGATTGAATATTTTTTTCATCAATCAACAATGCTTGGTTAATCGCATTAAGAGCAAGTTCGTTATTACCTAAACTTTGCTGAATACTTGCCTGCAAATTCCAAGCTTTTATGGGAGGGATATAGCCAGATAATACTTCATCAACAAGTTTTTCTGCCTGACGGAATTGAAAATAATTAACGGCAATTTGCGCTAACCCCAACTTGGCATCGATATTTTTGCTGTTAAAAACTAACGCTGTGTTGTAATCATTTTGTGATAGTTTTAATTGACGTAAGCCCAAATGCGCATCACCACGAAGTACATAAATTTGGGCGGCTAATGTGTTGTCATTCGTCTGCTTAGGTAGGTAATCTAGGGTTTTATTATATTGCCCTTGCATAATATAGGACTCAGCAAACAATAATCGCAATTGTTTCCTATTTGCGCCTAAAGAAGCCGCTTTGTCTAATGCCGCTTCTGCCGCACTAGCACTACCTTGAGCAAGTAATACTTCAGCGATTAAAATATTTGCGGCTAAATGATCTGGTGATGTTTTTAGGATATTTTTTACGTGTATTAGTGCTTCATTATATTTGTTGTCGTTTAATGCACTTCGAGCTTCTTCATATAGTTTATCTTCCTGTGAAGCAGCTAATAATGAAGAGGAAATAAGGAGTAAAAATATATACAGGTAAGCTTTCAAATTTCTATCCGAAATAGCAAGAGAACATTAGATATTGATTATGTCAAAATTATTGGAATAAAGATAACGCAGCATTAATAACCTTTTCAAACTGTCTATAAATTTTACACTTTTTTGTATTTTTTAAATGAAAACTGACACGTAAATCATTAAAACTATACATAACAAAGACCTTTGATATAAGGTATGATTTTTGCATTTGATGTTCATATGGATGATTATGATAAATGCATAATTTAATTTTCACTTCTTCAGGTAAATATTATGTTTTCAAAACTTTTTTTCCCAATAATTTTATTGAGCGGACTTTCTCTTTTCGTTAGCTATGACGCTAATGCTAAATTGACACGAGTTGGTACTCTCATTCAGGGTAACGAATGTGGTTCAGGCGGCTTTTCTGCCTGTAAAATATCAATAGTAGATACTAATGGAGATACGCAATATTTAGCGAACTCTTTAATTAAATTTAGTGGGAATTTTCAAGTTTCTGATGAAAACACAAATTACAAATACACTAACGCTAGTGATGATTTTGTAAAATTAAAAATGAAATTTACAGATAAAACCGGTGGTGGACCAAGTAATGATCAGCCAGATGGTGTAGATGATAAAAATGGTGATGGTAAATGGAAATATTCTCCTCAAGGAGGAAATTCATATCCTGATATTCGTTTTTGGGTTGCCAAAGCAAGTAATAAATACAAGTTATTTTGGTACGTTGATGATGCAAATATTACAAATGCATCTTGTAAGAACAATGTCAAAAATTATAACTTTACTTTTAAATGTATGAGTTTAGCAGAAACAGTAACAGCAGGTAGTTGGACAACTCCCAGCAATAAAGACTTATCTCACCTCACATTTTTTGGTGATTTATGTGATGACAGTAATCAAGGTATTAATGGTAACGGCTGCGGACCAACAACAACCAGTGTTCCTGCTGTCTCTTATACACATCTGACGCTGCCGACGAAGAGGA
>CAJXRC010000139.1 GCA_913058405.1 uncultured Colwellia sp.
GAGATCTAGTACGGTCTCGTGGGCTCGGAGATGTGTATAAGAGACAGCCCATATATAGTTAACTTAGGAGGTCATGTTTATTAGGGCCAGCCTATTAATCTTGTTAGTACCAAGTTAAAAACCACTGTTTTAGAGGCATGTAGAACAATAGATAGTGATTGAAAGGGCCTAATTTTTATCTCAAACAATAAATAAGTTCATAGTTGGAAAACCAACCGGTTGAAATAGCAATTAATTGCTACATAAATTTTTCCATAACATTAAATCAGTGCGAAGCTTGTATTACAAACAATGAGTTGCTTTACTTCGAACATTCTGTCCGCGGCCTTCTCTCTTGGTCTCTTGGTCTTTTGGGTTTTGCCAATAAAGTAGAATGCTAATCAGAAATGGTTTGGCTATTTTGGCCAAGAATATATCAGTGTAGTGACTAAATTATGCTGGGCACTACACTGGTTAAGTTATTTTTAATAACGATAATAACGATAATAACGCTTAGTAAACGTCAACAAAGATTAGCTAGCAACGCAGCTTCTAACGTTTGCATCAGCTGGTTTGGCAGCAGCATTGTTACCTTTGGGATTAACTACTCGTACGGTTGCTACTTTACTTTGGGTAAAGAAGTCGATGGCATCTTTACCTTGTACTTTGTTATTACCGACCAATGAACCTTTGATTCCACCAAAAGGTAAATAAGGATGTGGTGCGCAAACGCCAACATTAACACCAACCATGCCGACATCGGCTTCATTAATGAATTTTTCAGTATAGTAGCTGTTTTGCGTAAATATACAGGCGCCGTTACCCATATCATGATTACGGATCATCCGCAGAGCACCATCGATACAGCCAACTTTGATAATACTAAGTACTGGACCAAAAATTTCTTCCTTGGCGATACGCATGCAAGGGGTAACATCAGTGAATACGGTCGGAGCAACAAAATAACCATCATGATTTTCTGCTGGCAGTTTAGGGTTTCGACCATCGAGTGCTAGCGTGGCGCCTTCTTCCTGACCAATATCAATATAGTTAAGAATGCGTTCTTTGGCCGCGGATGAGATCACTGGCCCCATAAATATATCGGGGTTGAGCGCATCCCCCAAAGTAACCTTACGTGAGGCTTCAAGTAAGCGTGCGACAAATTCGTCGTAGATCTCTGGTACTACAGCGATGTTGGAAATAGCTAAGCAACGTTGTCCAGCAGAGCCATAACCAGACATCAAAATATTGTCAATCAACAGGTCCATCGGAGCGTCTTCCATCGCTACTAAGAAGTTTTTGGCACCACCAAGTAGCATGGCTTTTTTACCACCACGGCCACAACCTTCGGCAATAGCTTTAGCTGTTGGTGTTGAGCCGACTAGGCAAACACCGTTGACATTGTTGTCTTCATACCAAGCTTCTACAACTTCGCGGTCGCCATGAACTACATTTACAACACCTTTTGGTAGCCCGATGTTTACCAGTAATTGCATCATTTTTTGCATAAATAGTGGTGATTCAGTTGATGGTTTATAGACAAAGGTATTACCTGTACCTATGGCAAAAGGAATAAACCAGCCGAATACGAGTGCCGGAAAGTTGAAAGGGGCAACGCCACAAAATACGCCTAGTGGCGCTTTGATCAGACGACCGTTAATGTTATTAGCTATGCCTTGTACAGTTTCCCCCTGAATCAGTGCTGGAATAGAGCAAGCCATTTGCAAAATTTCGATAACACGGCTTACTTCACCACGCGCTTCTGCAATATGCTTGGCTTGATCGATAGCGATAGCTTGTGCAAGCATCTCTAGATTATCTTCCACCGCACGGTGGATTTTAAATATGTAGTCCATACGTTTAGGAAGAGGCAGAGAGCTCCAAGCTGGATATGCAGCCGCCGCTGCTGCTGTCGCTTGGCGGGAAATCTCTTGACAGGAAATAGGCACTTCACCGATAACAGCTCCCGTTGATGGGTTACGCAAAGGTTCGTACTCGCCGTTACTTGTTTCAAGCCATTCGCCGTCAATATGGTTTTTTATTTTGATGTATTGAGCATTCATCTATGCAACTCCTACGTTATAAAATATGTGCCTCCCATCCGCGCCATTAACTTGGTTACTTTGGGAAGACTCTCTCATGAAGGGCTTATGCCCTTCTGGATGATTTCACTATAGGATAGAGGCAGTTGCTGCTATAGACCCAATGCCGTTGCATTTTTTAGATCCAGTTGAAAACTGGTTGTTTGGCGTTGGATTTCAGGCTAGTTAGGTGATTTTTTTAATAATTTCGGCTATTCGTTCAATGCCCGGGCGAATACGTTCGGTTGAGATGGATGAGTAGCCGAGCCTGAAATAATTGAGCGGAGCAGGACGGTAAAAATAAATATCCCCCGACTCGAGTACAACACCTCTATCTAATGCCAAACGCTTAAGCTCTCTGGTATCAAGTCCCTCAGGTCCTTTGACCCAATAAGATGAACCACCGAATATTGGTGGTTTAGCGGACTCAGGCAGATATTCTTCAAGGGCATCTCTTACTTCTTTCCAGCGTGCCTCGTAAACTTGAACCAAGCTGCGAATGAGCGAGTCTTGATAACCTCTAGCCAGAAATAATCCCACGGCACGTTGGTTGTTCATTGGTGGGTGACGTAGCATCATGCGACGGTATTCTCGTATCTCACGGATTAGTTCTTTGGGTCCAACCATATAACCAAGACGGAGCCCTGGAGAAAGAGTTTTTGATAAGCTGCCTAAATAGATTACTCGATCACTATGATCCAAGCTTTTGAGTGCAGGTGTCGGATTGGCAGCAAATGTTGTTTCGCATTCATAGTCATCTTCAATGATCAAAAAATTATTAGTAGAAGCTCGCTCAAGTAATGCCAATCTGCGTTCCATTGGCATTGTTACTGTTGTGGGGAACTGATGACTAGGCGTGGTAAAAACAAGATCGCAATCATCGAGCTGCTCATTAATCACTAAACCTTCGTCATCGACTTTAAGTGGGCGGATCTTAGCACCAGTACAGCCAGCAATTCGGGTTAGATCTGGGTAACCGGGTTCTTCTAGCCCGAAGGTTGATTTGTGATCCAGTAATAAACGCAAGGTCATATAAAGGGCATGCTGAGCGCCTACCGTGATCAATATTTCTTCTGGATCGGCCCAAACACCTCTTCTTGGTAATACACGGGTATGAATTTGTTCGATTAATAGGGCATCATCATCATCGTAACGATCGCCAGACCAGTCATGTATCGACTGTACAGAGACCGACTCTCGACAACATTCACGCCAGTGATTTGTCGGAAACATTTTAGGATCTAGCTGGCCATAGATAAATGGGTAAGGATAATCCCGCCAGCGATGGAGTTTATTGAGTTTATCTTTACAAGGACTAAATTTGAGACTTTGCTCCCAGTCAGGAGGGGTACCAGTGACAATTTCAATCTCGAGCTCATCGTTAACACTATTATTAATAATTTCGTGGTTTACATAAAAACCCGCTCGTTCTTTAGAGATTAGATAACCATCGTCGATTAGATGTTCATAGGCATAGATTACGGTGTTGCGAGAAACTCCTAGCATTTCGGCCAATTTACGTGTGGAGGGTAAAGCGAGGTTGAGTGGAATATGGCCATCTATAATAGCCTTACTTATTTGTTCTCTAATTTGTTGCTGCAAGCTTGAATTACTGTCAGGAACCAGATGAAAGAGGTGATTTTGCATAGTATCGCTTTCTCTATTTTTATTTTCTCACAGGAATCTATTTTCTATATTACGGGGGCCAAAGAACTCTATGTTAGTGCCAGTAATGATTACGACACTGTGCCACTGCATGCGGCATACTGTATTTTTATTGACTATTTTGAATAAATTGAAGGTAGGTAACGAAAAAGCCCGCGTTATTCACACGGGCAAGTAATTAGCGCAGAGATAGTATTAAACTTCATCTCGACCTAGTGAGCGTAAAAGTGAGTTTACTTTGTCTTTGCCACCAACGCTTTTATAGAACTTTGGCCATACTGCTTTTTGAGCACGCTTAGCCCATTCCTTTTCGTCTTGCAGGGTATCTATTTTTATTCCATATTTATTAACCAATTCATTATTAATCACTAACTCTTGATCTTTGAGCCATTGCACGCTGTAAGTAGTTGCCTCTTTACCTGCCTCAATGATTGCCTTTTGGGTTGCTTTATCTTGATCTTGAAATAATGATTCAGAGATAATTAATGGCTCTAACAGGAAGGAATAGTGCAAATCTGCGATATAGTTTTGAACTTCACCAAATTTCATTGCGTAAATAGTAGTGTATGGTGTGTCTTGACCATCAACAACACCCTGTTGCAATCCGGTAAAGGTTTCCGACCACGACATTGGTGTTGGGTTAATTCCCCATGATCTATATGTTTCAATCATGATCTCATTTTTTGGTACTCGGACAACAAGACCTTCTAGATCTGCTAATTGTTTAACTGGTTTTTTAGAGTTGCTAAGCACGCGAAACCCAGTGTAAGTCCAGCCAATAATTCGTGAGCCAGCATCTCGAATAGTATTTTTAACGAGTTCTGCTTGAGTTGGTCCTGCTATCATTGTTTGTGCTTGTTCAAAACTTTCAAATATATAAGGCAGTGACAAGATGCCCACCGTTGGTGAGAAAGGAGTTAAATTGTTACTTGCTAGAATAGAGAAATCTAATGTACCTATTGCCACATCATTAACGGTATCTTGTTCTGAGCCTAGTTGACCGTTTAAAAATAATTTAGTGGAGTGCTTACCATTTGTTTTTTTATTAAGCAATTCAGAAAATTTAAGACCTAGTGCTTCTTGGGCACTGCCGCCGCCATCACCAACCGCAATATTCCATTTAGCGGCAACCGAGCTGGCGCAAAATACCATGCTGGCGCTTAATATAAATACTTTTGCAATCTTATTGTTTATATCTTTCATAAGTAACTCCTAATTTAGTTCGTTGCTCCCATCATATCGATATCGATATCGATAAAGGGATTCATGTAGTTCCAAACAGCGAACCGACTAATGAATTTTAATAATTGATGATCAGTAAATAGATCACAATTTTGAGGTTCTTAACGCCATTGCCATAGATTATAAATTGTTAATATTATCGGGGAAGATAAAGCTAATTCCCGCTGTGACAAGGTAATACATAGTTGATTAATAAAATTTTATTACTTAGGTCCATCGTATTATAAATGTTAGATCCAACGCGTTATATCTCGTTACCATAAGGGATACAGCCATGATAACTATCCTATACGCAAGATATTTAAAGAGGAAATTATCATGGCTAACTTTCATTGGTACCAATCTATCTTATCAATGTGGCTCTATGATGCTTATAGAGAAATACTTATGTTAAATGCTGACTTTGATACGTTGAAATAAAATGAAGCTGTAGAAAAAAGCTCATTAAAATGATAATTCTGATCATAAACAAAATATTGCAGTTTCATCTCAACAGTTAACCACCGTAGTTTTTATAGAGAAATATATGACAATAGAACTTAAAGATCCCAGTCTTTTCAAAACGCAGGCTTTTATCAGCGGCCAGTGGGTTGATAGTGATAATGGTGAAACATTTCCCGTCTATAATCCTGCTACAGGAGCACTTTTAGCGGAAGTAGCCAGCGTTGGGTTAAATGAAACTCAACGTGCAATTACTGGAGCACAGATCGCAATGGTGAGTTGGCGAGAACTGCCAGCCAAAACTCGCTGTGATATTTTAGAGCGTTGGTACAACTTAATACTTGAAAGTGTTGAAGATTTGGCGCTATTGATGACTGTTGAACAAGGTAAGCCTTTATTTGAGTCGCGTGGTGAGATCGGATACGGGGCTTCATTCATTAAATGGTTTGCCGAAGAAGGAAAACGCGTCTATGGCGATACGATTCCTGCGACAAATGATCGACGCAGTATTGCTATTAAACAGCCGATAGGGGTTGTAGCAGCAATTACACCGTGGAATTTTCCTAATGCAATGATAGCGCGCAAAGTGGCGCCTGCGCTAGCGGTTGGTTGTGCCATGGTATTAAAACCAGCAGCAGAAACACCACTATCAGCTTTAGCATTGGTCGAGTTGGCAAACCGAGCAGGTTTACCGCCAGGCTTATTTAGCGTGGTACCAACAAGTAATGCCGCAATAGTTGGCGCTGAAATGACCTCAAACCCAATCGTTAAAAAAGTTACCTTCACTGGTTCAACACAGGTTGGTAAGCTGTTGATGAAGCAATGTGCCGATACGGTAAAACGCACCTCGATGGAGCTAGGCGGCAATGCACCCGTCATTATCTTTGATGATGCTGATCTTGATATAGCGGTTGCTGGCGCACTCGTATCAAAATACCGTAACTCCGGTCAAACCTGTATTTGCGCGAATAGAATTATCGTACAAGAAGGCATTTATGATGCGTTTGTTGAAAAGTTTGTCGCAGCGGTAAATGATTTTAATATCGGTAATGGGTTGGACGATAATTCAAGTCACGGGCCGGTGATCACGCCAAAAGCTGCGGTTGAAATTCATGCGAAGGTGCAAAGCGCCATCGCAGAAGGTGCAACGGTAGCAACCGGTGGAAATTTCAGTGAACTGGGCGAGTGTTTTTATCAACCGACAGTGCTAACAAATGTCAGTGATAAAATGCGTGTTTTCCGAGAAGAAATTTTTGGTCCTGTTGCACCTATTTTCAAGTTTACTACTGAAAAAGAAGCAATATCGATGGCTAATGACACTCAGTTTGGCTTAGCTGCTTATTTTTATACTGAGCATATGGGCCGAAGCTGGCGCGTTTCAGAAGCGCTAGAATATGGCATGGTTGGTGTTAATGAGACAGCGATAAGCTCTGAAGTTATTCCGTTTGGTGGAGTAAAAGAATCGGGGCAGGGCAGAGAAGGCTCTAAATACGGGTTAGATGACTATTTAGAAATTAAATATATCTGTATGGGCGGTCTGCAACGCTAATTTAGTCGTATAAAAGAACAGGCATAATAATGAATAACCTTATACGTTATCCTAACGAAATAAGCGTAAATTAATATGCCTGTTCTTTTTTATAAGATCTCAAGTATAAGTAACCTGAACTCTGGATAAGCAGAACTTGCTCAACATACCTCTTTATCCAATTCTCAGCGTTAAAACGTCGATAAATAGCCAGCTATTCATAAACGTTTTGCCTTGATAATTGAATAAAATGAAACATTGATAAAGCCCATAACTACTTTAATTTTATTACTTTTTATATGTAACAATCTAAGTTGTTGATTTTACTAAAACATCAAGCACTCATTATCCAGAGTTCAGGTTAAGTAATGATAACAAGGACAAATATTCAACAAAAAAATATCATTATTCAATGAAGTTAATTGAACTGAATTATTCATTCCCACTTGCTTATCTTTAGTAGTTCCACTACTTATTCAAGTATAAATAGCCATAAATAGTGTTTTAAAATCATGAACATCATTGGCTAAAGATGTTTTTAAATACTAATTTCTTCAATGTTTTTTAACCATAATCTTATTTTATTAAACCTGCGCGCTTGTTAATGGGTATGTTGTTTAAATTTAGTCTTATGATTCCAAAATCAACAAATAATGCAGGAAACAATGACGTTTCCACCAATCACTGTTCATCAGTATCGAGTTAACTATGGCTTGCTCTTTTGCATTGCCATAGCTTGCTGTGGGTTGTGCACAGTAGATCAGTGGCTGTAATTTCTCATATAACGCTTTAGCGGACACTTGGTAGTCTTGATAGCAATCTGTTGCTTGATAAGGCTTATCAGAAGGTGTTACTGCATTATTTTGAATAAGCGCATAATGTAAATGGTCAGTTATTGGAAATATTGGCAATTGTGGGCATAGATAAAATAACAGCCAACTAGCGGCTTGCGCTTGATGACGACTACCAAAAAGGGTACTCGCGGCGATATTGATCAATCGGATTGTAATCTTTTGTTTTTTTACACTATTCATTTTATCTATATCTGCCCAGATTGGCTGAAGATTCGCTCGGACAAAGAGCTCTAGTTGTAAAGCAATATCATGATGGGTAACGCCGATAACAGGTAACTGCTTAGCCTGGAAAAGTAGTTGAATATAGGTTTTATCAACCAGAGTGCGTCCTGCGTTTAACCAGTTAAAATGATGTGCTCGTTCTAAGCTGCCATACATAATAGCCAGTAGTCCATTGTTGCTGCTTCGACGGTCAAAGCCGGTACCAACCTTTGTGTTAGGACTATACCAATCGGTATGAATATCAATTTGATTCATGTTCTATTACCAATTCTATTTAATTTATTCCCACTTCAGAGCTATATCAGTGGTTCAATAACAAGTTAAATTCATTTGGATCTAGTTAGTTCTAAATCGAATGGATTCTGCGCTGTTAGTGGACCACTGACAAGCTCTCGAAGAGAGAGTTTTAAAAATTTACAGCCACGTTATTGATTTTGATAAGGACGCTACATGGATAGTGTTATTAGAGAATGTAGGTGCATATACCACTTAAAAACTATTCTCTTCAATCAATGCCTTGCCGCTAAAACTTTTAACTCACACTGAGCGAAGAAACTTAATATGCTTGGAATAAAATATCATAGTGAGTGTCAGCCTGAGTTTTAGGTAGCCATATTGGATGACTACCTAATATCGCTACCCCTCTTTTAGGGGTAAAGGGACAATTAACATAGGAATATGCGAACGGCTCAGCACGTTTTTAGCTACGCTGCCAAGAAAACTGTGTAACATACCTTTTTCATGCGTACCCATGACAATTAAATCGACATCTAGTTTGATAGATGTTTTAAGAATCGTTTCTGCCGGATAGGCCTCAACAATTTGAATAGATTTAATTTGATGACGAACAGCGCACTCATCATCATCTAATTTATTCCAGAAGTACTCTTGGCGTTCTTCAAGTTTCTTTTTAGCCAAAGCAGTGCGTTCTTGCAGTAATGACTTTCGACTTGTTGAATCCATAACATAGGACTCTAAAGTTATCTTTGCGTCACTAGAGAGTTTTTCTACGACATGTAGGATATGAATGTCGGCATTGGTTTTTTTAGCTAAATAAATAACCTGTTCAAATACGGTTGTAGAGCTTTTAGAAAGGTCTGTACTATAAAGAATTTTTTTTATTTCAGGTAGCATATCTAAGTCCTTTGATATTATTTGGCTAACACCCCTGAACGCGGATGTTAGCCAATATTAGTTTGCTAATGGTTAGTTAGTTACGGTTATCTTAGTAGCCAAATAAACGTGGTAAGAACAGTGAAATATCAGGAATAAAAGCAATAATGAATACTGCAATCGTTGAGACAAACGCAAAAGGTAATGCTTTAACGGTGACTTCTTCTAGTGATATATTTGAAATACCGGAGGCAACAAATAAATTCTCCCCTAACGGTGGTGTTGAGAAACCAATGGAAAGACTACACACCATCACTATACCAAAATGCACTGGGTCAATACCTAAACTATACGTAACGGGCAGCAATACTGGCGTCAGGATCATAATCGCTGCTAAGGTTTCCATAAACATGCCAACAAAGAGCAAGAATACAATTATCAGTAGCCAAATTAGATAAATATTATCGGTGACGCTAAGCATAGATTCCGCAACAATACCTGGTATATTGTTTTCAACAAGTAAACGTCCGAACACTGTTGCTGTGAATAGAATCAATAAGACACGACCAGATAACCATGTGGTCGTTTCTAATGATCTAAATAAATCTTTCCACGTTAGTTCTTTGTGCACAAAGGCACCGATAAACAAGGTATAAAAAATAGCAACAATTGCAGATTCTGTTGGTGTAAAGAAACCTGAATAAATACCACCTAAAATAACTAAAGGTGCTAGTACCGACCAAATACCTGTTCTTAACGCTGAACGGATATGTTTAAAGTCCCAACCTTCACCAGTGCCGCCATAACCTAAACGGCGACAACGAAAATAGTTTAACGTTAACAAACTTATTGAAATCACTAAGCCAGGTAATACACCGGCAACGAACATTTTGGTAATCGATACTGACTGGAATACTCCATGCTCAGCGATAGCTGCTTCAGGTACCGTTAAGCCAATAGCTGAAATACCAAAAATAACCATAGGGATAGACGGCGGAATAACAATACCTAGTCCACCAGAAGAGGCCGTGATTGCTGATGCGTAACCTTTATCATAACCACGTTTGACCATAGCAGGAATCATTAGCATTCCTACTGCTGCCGTAGTAGCAGGGCCTGAGCCAGATATTGCGCCAAAAAACATGCAGGCAAGTACAGTCGCTGCCGAGATGCCGCCAGTAACAGGACCAGCAAAACTTTCAGCGATGGTAACGAGCCGTTTCGATATGCCCGATGCTTCCATTAAAGCCCCTGCCAAGATAAACGCAGGTAATGCCATTAACGGAAATGAGCCAACCGAGGTAAATGCAATTTGTACTAATTTAATTGGGTTTTGATCAAGATAGAGAAACGTCGAAAGTGCAGCGACGCCAAGTGATACGGTAACGGGAGCTCCCATTACTAACAGAACTAAAAAAGTTCCGAATAGTACTAATATAATGCTTGATTCTGCCATGAATTGCTCCTGAATTATTTGGCGACTTTATCGTTATCGTTGCTTTCGTCGATACCGATATCGAGTTCAGTCAATTCTTCGAGTTCCTGAGATTCAGGGTCACGCACGTCAATGCCCTTGACAAATTTATAGTAATTCACTTGAATTATGCGAAAAGTCATTAAAGAAAAGGCAATGGGTAAAACCATGTAAATGTATTTCATGGGGATGCCCAGAGTTTGTGATTTCCAAAACAAATTCATTTTATTAAAAACAAAATCGTAAGAGAGATAAATAAAATAACAGTTAAAAGCAATCCAAATAATATCTGATAATACTTCTAATGTAGCGGCCAGTTTAGCTGGCATTAATTTGTACTGAAAAGTCACTCGGTTATGGGCTGCTAATTTGGCGGCATAACTGGCACCAAAGAAAACAAACCAAACAAACATATATACTGATAACTCTTCACTCCATGAGAAAGAGTATCCGAATAATTGCCTTGAAATTATTTGTGCGAACAAAATGGTGACAAAAACAGCCAACAATGTTCGACAAATGTAGCTTTCAATATTATCGAGAAACTTTAAGATCGTGCGACCCATGACTGCGCCCTCTTAGGTAATGTGTGCACTTGATGGTATCCCAAACAAGCGCACACGGTTTTAAAGTGATAAATATTTGCCTAAGTGTGTCGCTTAAACTTTATCACGCCCTAATATAGTCAATGCATCGTTTACTTTGTCTTTACCGCCAACACTTTTGTAGAATTTAGGCCATACTGCTTTAGTGGCTTTTTCTATCCATTCTTTTTCGCCGTTCGCAGGGTCAGTAATTTCCATGCCACGCTTAGTTAACTCTGCTTTGATTTTCGCTTCGCCAGAAACAAGGCTTTTTGCGCTGAAGGCTGTTGCTGCTTTACCTGCTGCTAAGATAGCGGCTTGCGTTGCTTTGTTTTGGTCTTGGAACACGGATTCACTGACAATAAGTGGCTCAATTGAGAACAAGTAACGTACGTTAGTAATATACTTTTGTACTTCATCAAACTTCATTGCGTAAATCGTGATGTATGGATTGTCTTGACCGTCGATAACGCCTTGTTGTAAACCAGTAAATGTTTCAGACCACGCCATCGGTGTTGGGTTAACACCCCATGATTTATAGGTTTCAATCATGATTTCATTTTTTGGTACGCGGACCACTAAGCCTTTCAAATCGGCTAATGTTTTAATCGGACGTTTCGAGTTACTTAACACACGAAAACCAGAGTAAGCCCAACCAATAATACGCACACCGGCATCACGCTTAGTGTTTTCTATTAATTCTTTGCCCAACTTTCCTTGTGTTAAGGTAATTGCATCGTCCAAGCTCTGGATCATGTAAGGCAGTGTTAACACACCAACAGAAGGAGAGAAAGGCGTCACGTTATTGATTGCTAGAATCGAAAAATCTAACGTACCAATAGCCGCATCGTTAATGGTATCTTGTTCACTACCTAACTGGCCATTAAGGAACAGTTTAGCTGAGTGATTGGTGTTAGCAGTAAATTCTTCTATAAATTTCTTACCAAGGGCTTCTTGTGTGCCACCGCCGCCATCGCCTACGGCAATATTAAATTTGGCAGCACTCGCTGTATTTGCTGTTAAGATCAGGCTTGACGCCAGGATAAGTGCTTTCGCTATTCTATTATTTATACTCATCAATTTCTCCAGAATTTATGTTGTTGCTCCCCTCGCGGGGGCCATTTTAGTCTATTATCACTGTCTCTTATACACATCTGACGCTGCCGACGAAGAGGATAGTGTAGA
>CAJXRC010000140.1 GCA_913058405.1 uncultured Colwellia sp.
ATCTCTACTTTATTAATTGATTACTTAATTGAATAAGGAAAACTGCTTACTTTACTCACTATTTAATAACCCACTATCAGTGCATTTATCGATCCTATGATTGAAGCTGGTATTAGCGTTATAAGTACAGTTTTTATGAATAACGACTTAGCACTCTAAAGCCAACATTAACGTAAAGAGTATTTATTATTATGGTGACTCTTTTCATAGTAGATAAATACACTTTATGTCGCTTTTATTACCGAAGGTAACGCCTGAGCACATACGGGTTTACTGTATAAATACCCCTGCATTATTTCGCAACCTCGATCAATCAAGAAAATCTTTTGCGCATCATTTTCAACGCCTTCAGCAATAATATCTAATTCAAGATTTTGCGCTAATGTTATAATTGCTGAAGTTATTTGGCTCTCTCTAAAGTTATGCGGTAACCGGGCAATAAAACTGGCATCAATTTTTAAGGTATCAATAGGTAAACTGGTTAAATAACTCAAGGATGAAAAACCGGTACCAAAATCATCTAGTGCAACTTTAACTCCCATATTTTTAATTTGTTTCAGCATGTTAGTTGCTTTATCCATCTGTTTAATGAAACAGCCTTCGGTAACTTCTATTTCCAATAGCTCTGCAGGTAATTGACTTTCTTCTAGTACTGACTTCACTGATGCAACAAGATTGCCTTGATGAAAGTGTAATGCTGAAATGTTCACCGCTATACGGCCACAATCAAGATCTTGATCTAACCATAACTTTCGTTGTTTACACGCATGGTCTAATACCCAATGGTCAATCTCAGCTATAAAACCAAGTTCCTCAGCCATAGGAATAAATTGGGCTGGTGAAACTTGTCCAAGAATAGGGTTAGACCAACGTAATAGTGCCTCCACGCCCATAACTTTAGTGGTTACACCGTGTATTTGTGCTTGATAATTTAATTCAAGTTCATTGTTATCTAAAGCTAACCGTAAATGGCTTTGAATTAATGAGCGCTCGAGTGAATGAGCATTCATTTTAGGAGTGAATAGCTGGAATGAATTACGACCAATACTTTTAGCTCGATACATAGCAATATCGGCATTTTTCATCAACTCTTCTTTGTTTGTACCATCTTCTGGGTAAACGGCGATGCCAATAGAGGTTGTTATATTAAGCGCGTGCCCTTCAATATGATAAGGTTGACGTAGCTTTTCAACTATTCGACTGCAGGCTTTGCAGATATGATCTACTTCACGCATATCTGTTAGCAACAAAGTAAATTCATCACCACCAATACGGGCAATGGTGTCACCTTCTTTTGAACTATCAGTCAAACGTTTAGCAAAACTTTGTAGTAGCTTATCACCAATGCGATGGCCAAAGTTATCATTTACCTCTTTAAAATAATCCAAGTCTATGAAAAAAAGTGCTAATTGATTTTGCTTTCGATGTGCGCTCGCTAAAGCCATTTCAACACGATCAAAAAAGAGTCTACGATTGGGTAACTGAGTAAGTTCATCATAAAATGCTAGGTTTTCAATACGTTTTTCTGCAAGCTTTCTTTCACTAATATCACTGAAGATAGCAGCAAATATTTTATTATTGTCGACACCTTCACTAATTTCGATGATAGTTAGCCATTGAGGGTATATTTCAGAATTCTTGCGTTTATTCCAAATTTCGCCCTGCCAAACACCTTTCTCTAAAATGCATAACCAAAGCTGTTGATAAAATTCGCTGTTATGCTGACCTGAGCTCAATATTTTTGAGTTCTGCCCTAATACTTCCTCTTCTTGATAACCCGTCACTCGCGTAAAGGCTGGGTTTACTGAAATAATACTGCCTTGCTCGTTTGTGATCATAATGCCATCTAACGAGGCTTCTATAATTTTCTCAGCCACCAATAAATGTTTTTTTGATTCTCTAAGTGCAGAATCTCTTTGTTGAACTATTTGATGCAATTCTTCAACATAAGCCAATTCAATATCAAACATAATGTTGTCCATAGACAAAGTACCAATGATGGCACCATGATCATCAGACACAGCCAGATGACGAATATTATTACTGATTAGTTGTTGGTAAGCTGAATATAAAGAATGGTTGGCATTAATAGTTTTTAGTGGGTAATTAGCATGATGCCAGGCTGTCTTTTTAGTACATTCACCGCGCGCAAGCAGGCTTAATAAATCACGTTCGGTAACAATACCATATTGCTTTAATTCACTATTGAAAATGAGCGTAGAGGAACACTCATTTAGTTTCATATGCTCTGCTACATTGTCCAATCTGCAATTATGGCCCAGTAATTTCTGGCTTTTTTTATAACTGCTCGCTACTAGCTTTGCTTGTAAGTAATACTCTATACCTTGGTTTTTAATGACATCCGTTTGGCTGACGATACCTATAGGGAGATTATCGTTATCAACAACGACAAAATGTCGAACGCCGTGATGTCTAAACTTAGTTGCTAGCTCATTAACTGCGACTTCTTGCTTGATAGTCTCAACTGGCGAGTTCATCAGTTCACTAATACTGACATTAAACTGCTCTTGATCGCTAAAATCAATTTTTCGACAATCAGATTCAGTCCATATGCCTAGAGTTAGGTTACTTTTAATAATAATTGAGCTTATATTACGCGCTCTCATACGATTAGCAGCAACATTGATCTTTGTCTCAGGCGTACACGTTAAGATACTCGTTTGCATAATATCTTTAACTATTAAGTTAAGCTCTGGAGTTTTAGAATGTAACAAGGTATCCCTTCCTATATTATCTTAGTTCATCAGTCGCGAAGCTAAATCAGCTATCAATGATAACTGTTAAGCCAGTGGTATATTCTAAGTATATTAGGGATACTTTACTAAAATTATCATCGTAAAAATATGATCTAGCGCATTGATTTTTATCAAATTTACGTACTTAAATTTCGCAGTGTTCATCTTGTTAATAAAAGATGTCTAATATGTAAAATATTAATGTGTATCTGACCCTTAATACGCTGCTTTTGGTTGAACTAGGAAGACGAAATGACACCCGCAATTAATGCCGCTAAAAAGAATAAAATTAGTTATCAAGTCCATGAATATTTACATGATGCTGCGAGTGAGTCTTATGGTGATGAAGCGGCACAAAAACTGGGCGTCTCAAGCGAGAGAGTTTTTAAAACCTTAGTAGTGAGCGTAGACAATAAAACCCTGATTGTTGCCATAATTCCTGTATCTTCAATGTTAAGTATGAAGTTAATCGCCAAAGCTTACGGGGGTAAAAAAGCCATAATGGCATTAAAAACAGATGTTGAACGCTCTACGGGTTATGTGCTGGGTGGTGTTAGCCCACTTGGACAGAAAAAACGGCTGAGAACGTTTATTGATTCATCAGCAGTCCAATTTACTACCGTGTTTGTAAGTGCGGGTAAAAGAGGTTTGGAAATAGAGTTAAGCCCACAAGATTTAAAACAATTGACTCAAGCCAAGCTGGCTGAGCTTTGTCAGTAATAGGTTGAAACAGAAATAAAAAACAGTAGTACTTTACAGTACTACTGCTTAACTTCACTTTTCTTTAACCGTTAGGAATAGCGTTGCTCTTAACGTTTAAACTCAGATGTTTTGCTCCATTGTGGCCAAACGTCTGATTCAGATAACTCAACACCAATTTCAAAGAATAGTTGCATATCTTCAACAGCGCCTGTTAAATCCCAATCTTGGGTATATTCATCACAAAGACCGTGATAACACTTGCTAAGAATTGGGTCTAATTTAGCTCTTAAATCTGCCGTTGCTTGATCAGCAGGAATAGAGCCACCTTTTGCGTATAGCGCAGGAATACCAACGTTAGCAAAAGCGAAATGATCAGAGCGATAGTAAATGCCTGCTGCTGGTCTTGGGTCACCCGAAATTATGCGGTTTTGCTTTATAGCCGCTTTCGTTAAAAAGTTATCAAGCTCAGATTGACCTAAACCATATACTGCTACATCTTTACTCTTACCGTTAGCATTTAATGCATCCATGTTGATGTTAGCAACGGTTTTAGCTGCTGGGATCACTGGATTTGCTGCATAAAACTTAGAACCAAGTAAGCCCTGCTCTTCTGCCGTTACCGCTAAGAATGTTACTGAACGATCAGGTCGATTCGGCAATTTGGCAAAAGCTTCTGCTACTTCAATCAAGGCTGCCGTACCTGTCGCATTATCACGAGCACCATTATATATTTGGTCGCCTGTTTTGGTTAAATCTGTACCTAGGTGATCCCAATGCGCTGAGTATAAAATATGCTCATCCGCTTGTTTTTGACCAGGTAAAGTTGCAATGAAGTTATATGAAATTGATTTTTTAATCGTATTTTTAACCGTAATAGAGGCATCTAAATTCCCCATATCAATATTAAAACTGCCTTGTGCGGCGCGTTCTTTCATTTTATCAAAATCTAGACCTGCTTTTGCAAATAACTCAGCTGCAACAGTACTATTAATCCAGCCTTCAACGGCAACACGATCTTTATTTAAATCATCACGTTGAAAACTAAATTGTGGACCAGTCCAAGAGTTTTTAACTACCGACCAGCCATATGAAGCAGGTGCCGTTTCATGAATGATAATTGCCCCTTCAGCGCCTTGACGGCTCGCTTCTTCATATTTGTAAGTCCAACGACCATAATAGGTCATGGCATTACCATTGAAAACTTCAGGGTCTTGTGTAGCAAAACCTGGATCATTAACTAAAATAACAACCGTTTTACCCTTAACATCAAGATCCTTGTAATCGTTCCAATTGTATTCTGGCGCATTAACACCGTAACCAACAAAAACAAGCTCAGAATTTTTAAGCTGCTCTAATTCACTGATTCGAGCACTGCCCATTACCATATCAGTGCCGTGCTGGTAGTCTTTACTACCAATAGACAATGTCATATCGCTTGACGCTTCAATGGATACTAACGGTACTTCTTGTAAGAAACTGTCACCATTACCTGGCTTAAAACCAATAGCAGTAAACTGCTCAGTTAAATATTCAAGAGTTAGTCTTTCACCTTCGCTTGATGGCGCACGACCACCAAATTTATCAGAAGATAATACTTTTACGTGTTCAATTAATTGCGCTGTATTAATGCTGTCATTACTGGCACTAATATCTTGGGCGCTATTCCCTTGTGTGGAGTTAACTTGTGAAGAGTCATCAGATGTTGTGGCAACACAACCTACCAGTACTGCTGCCGATAAAAGCGATAATCCAATTTTTTTTATCATAATTATTATACTTATTCTGTGAAAAAGATGGTCGAAGTATAAAGGGTCTCAAAACAACTAACCAGTATCGAGATGTAAATCAACGCAAGACAACAAACACAAACTGTCATGGTCAGTTTCCACAAGAGTAAATAATCCCCTCACATGCAGATAGATTTTAAATGCGCGCTGGTTTACAGTAATAAAATAACTGATAGCCGTTACCAATCAAACACTTTACCTATAAGAATATAATGAAAGAATCCTTAAAAGAACTCTCTGAAATCGTCGCCAAAGCCAATGATATATTTTATGACCGTAATAAAAAGGTTGATACCCTCATGGGCATTATGGATAAAACATTACGTAAGCAAGGTATGAACGCTGATGCAATAACCATAGATTGTATTGCTGTGAATAAAAAAATTGTCCTAGTATTGCATGATAGCAAACCTGATTTGGTCGACATTGCACTAGGTGATAAAGCGGGTGTGGTTCATTCGTCGACTGAATATGAATTGAAAAACGTTAATATTGTGCAAATACTCGATATGATGGAAAAGAACTTTCTGAACTAATTTAATCAATGTAAACAGTTTTCGAAATAATGCACTGTAATTGTTACTAACGATAACTTTATTCGAAACAAGGAATTTATCGATGGAATTAAATCAATTAGCTGAAAAAACTATCGGTTGTCCATACTGTGGTGAATCAATCAAGGTGCTTATTGATGCATCTGAGCTGGATCAACAGTATATTGAAGATTGCCAAGTCTGTTGTAAACCGATTAATTTCATTATTTCTGAAAGTATTGATGGCGAGCTTACCGTGAATGTTTATAGCGACGATGAAGCATTTTGATCATTGGTCAATTCAGTTTAACGAGTACTTACTCCTTTATTATGGCCTCCAGAAAAGGTAAATCATGGTTTCTAAAGAACAACTAAGTGAATTTCTACAGTCTGAATTCCCTCAGACTAAATGTTCTATTGATGAAGTCGGCAATCGAGGAGCCATTGTGAGGCATACTGTTGGTCAAGACGAATTACGTCCAGGGGGCACAGTTTCAGGCCCTGTTATGATGACCACAGCAGATGTTGCTTTGTACGTAGCAATCCTCGGCGAAATTGGACTTGTACCACTCGCCGTGACGACCAATTTAACGATTAACTTTCTTAGAAAACCTTCATCTCAAAAAGATATTATAGGTAAATGTTCATTGATAAAAGTAGGAAGAACACTGGTCGTTGGTGAAGTCGAATTATATTCCGATGGTGAGACAGAGCCCGTAGCTCATGTCATCGGTACCTATGCCATACCTCCAGCAAAAGTTAACAATGTCAGATAAAAAACCACAAACCTAGATAGCAGGTTTTCAATATAAACTTGGTAATAATGAGCCACCATTTTAATGGACTTGCTATAAGTTATTCTGCTAATGCTGAGAGCCTATTCTTCAACAGTGAATAGCAATATGATCTCCTTAGATACTCATATCGGCCCGTAGTAAACATGGGAGTAGAACATCCCCTAGCTCCTCACTGTTGCTAAGCATGGCAAAGAATAAAAGCAATAGATTTAACTTCACCTATACTTCAACACGAGCTTTAGTAGGTTTGTCTGTGAAAATGTGCTGAAGATCTCAAATATACTGCTATTTTTATATATTCAGATCCGAGGAGAAACTACAATGAAAAAACAATTCATGACACTAATTGGTTTGTTAGTTCTCGCTGGTACATATAGTCAAACAGCGATAGCAACCGAACAAGAAGTTAAAAATACTATTGTAAACGATAATGCTTATGTAAAAACACATCTTAAGGTGCCCGAAAGCTCTTATTCTAAAGACGGAGCTACAGAATTCTGGTCCAGTGGCGGACTTATTCAACACGTTAAAGCTGATGGCCGACTAGAAGAGTATGACGCTTTTAATATAGATGTTAAACACATCCAAATTACCATTTTGGTGCCTGATAAAATTGCATTGGCTCACTACTATTCAGAGGGCTCCATGGCACCAAAAGGAAGTCCCGCAGTGAGTAATTATAGGACCCGTGTGAGTCAAGTGTATCTGAAAGAAGCAGGGAAATGGAAAGTCCGATCGTCACATTGGTCACCGGTAACCGGTGGTTCAGGTACAAGTCAAACGGCCATAGTTGAATAATCCAACCTTTTTGATAAAGAGCAAAACACAAACAATTACTTCAAGAAATAAATAGTGATGGAGAGCGTAAAATAAGCAGAAAACCTCTCCATTACAAACCCGATAAAAACAGTCATAATTGAAATTAACTTGTTAACGTTCAGCAACTTTGGTGATGTTCTTTAAGTCGTATAAGTTATGCTCAACTGTTAAGATTTTTATCACTCCGCTCTGACAATAAATTCATGAAAATCACATCACTTATTTAGTATTACTCATTTCTTCTTTGTGGCACTTTACGATAAATTAATGTTATTGTTTAAGCAAAGAACGTTCAAATTTAACTGCTCGTCACCCTCTACCAAATGCGCTCATCTTTGATAGCTAACAACGTAAGTTGTTTTTTGATTAAAGCCACGGTTAGAGTGCATGGGATTAGTCAATGACTCAAATAACTAAGAGGTATAGAAATGGATTCAAATTTTTGGCATCAACTATGGGAAAGTAATGAAATAGGGTTTCATCAACGAGCCGTCAACCCGCTATTAGCTGAATATTTCGATACACTTTCTTTAACTGAAGCTGCTCGTCTATTTATACCCTTGTGCGGTAAAACACTTGATATTGCCTGGTTACTCTCTAAAGGTTATCGTGTTGCTGGATCTGAGCTAAATAAACCTGCCGTAGAGCAGTTATTTAGTGAACTTGGTGTAGAGCCAAGGGTTTCGACATTAGGAAAGTTAGACTGCTACAGTGCAGAGAATATCGATATTTTTGTTGGTGATATTTTCGATTTATCTTCTGAAATATTAGGTGGCGTTGATGCTATTTATGACAGAGCTGCATTGGTTGCTTTACCAGAAGCAATGCGTAAGAAATATAGATCACATTTACTTGAAATTACCCATACTGCGCCACAACTGCTACTTACCTTTGAATATGATCAATCAGTGATGCAAGGCCCTCCTTTTTCTATCAGTTCTGATGATATTAAGCAGTATTATTCGAATCAATACACCTTAAGCCTTCTTAAACAAATAGAAGTACCGGGTGGATTAAAAGGCCAATGTGAAGCGAATGAAACTATTTGGCTGCTATCAGCCACCTAATTAATTTTGCCCCTGGTAATTAGTAAAATAACTAATAAAGTAACTAACTTGAGGAAATTAAATTGAGTTTATCGAAAAACTTTAAAATGATGTCGCTATATAATCAGCGGATGAATAGTCAATTAATGGCACATTGTCTGTCGCTCCCAAGTGAGACTTTAGAAAAAGATACTCACTCCTTTTTCCCTAATATAATCAGCTATTGGAATCATATATTGTTCGGTGATTTAATTTTAATGGGTCGTTTAGCGTCAAATAATATAGCAAACTTGTCTCCTTTAGATTTCTCAGGATTGCCAACACCTACTTCACCACAAGATGTTTATCACACCAACTTACTCGATATTGCCTTGTTGAGAGCACAAGTAGATGCGTTAATCATCCGCTATTGCGATAATTTAACTGAAGAAGATTGCGATAGTTTTATGACTTATACCACCACTGAGGGTGTTGTTATAACCAAAGCAGTTGCCGACGTAACCCAGCATATTTTTAACCACCAAGCTCACCATCGAGGACAATTAACCTGTTTACTGAGTCAGGCTGGTGTTGATTATGGCTGTATGGATTTACCTGTGATTGTTGCAGAAGGTAGCCGTACATCCAGGTAACCAATCAATATGCATATTCCAGAGTGTATGGACAGTATCAATTCAAGACGGTTATTTCCTTATAAATTACTGCACTAATCGTTAACAAAGAAGTGGTAACAAAAAACCACTTAAAACCTTGTTTTTAAAGTGCATTCCAGGCGAGGCTTACATCAATATCTTTTATTCCTTCCTGACTAACTCATTTACTTAAATAACTAACATGAAAGTGTGATCACCGAAAAAGTGGATCAAAAAAAGTTGCTTTATGCAGAATTATTTCAGTATTGCTTGAAATGACTTAGAAACACCTTTTTTCTGCTACCCAAAGAGAAAAGTGCTTAAATTATCAACTTCTCACTTACCAATAACTTTGGATTAGTTACAATTCTCTTCTATGGATTGGCGTTATTTATAGCTAGCAATAACAATTAACAGACCTCTCATTGTTAATAATTATTAAATAATCAGAGAATAATTACTGCTCAGTGTAAAACAACAAAAAAAGACTGGGCTTCACGTGGAAACTGAGTTTTAGTCTATACTTATTTAAAATAACGCTGGACAATAAGAATAAAAAAGGTTAGGGATTGTGATAAAAGTTAATTAGCATAATAGCTTAGCCGTTTAACTTAAACGAATATACCTAAATGTTAGGTAATAAATTCACCTCAGCGAAATCGTGATATTGATACGAGAGCATTCGATACAGTTCACAATGATACCAGTGCACAAAATGTCATTTATATTACTGATTAAAAGTAACTAGTGAAGTGTTCTCTCTATATTTTAAAAGCAGAATTATCAACTAAAATTTTTTGCATAAGCTCTCTAAGGTGTGTTTTACAAAGGATATTTTTCATGAAGTTCAAGCTAACAGTTGAAAACAATGTGATTGAGCAACTTCAGACCCACAAGTGTTCAATGTTAGTTAGCATTTACCAGACAAGAAAACTTGTGCTTTTTTCGTTCAGTAGCTATGCGCCAATTAACCCAAAAGTACTATTAGAAGAACCAATGGTAATTGTCATCTTAGGTGAGCAACTAGTCGTTCAATTAATCTGCACTAAGAATAATCCAATAATTTACTCTGAGAATCATCTTAATTTAACACAAAAACCCCCGTATAAAATATTTAGCCCTGGTGTCTCCTATGTCCATAGCGCTACGTCCTTAACAGAGGAATCGGACAACCCAAACAATACTTTTTATAGACTGAATTTATTCGAATTAAATTTACACTTTTCGTGCCTTTCTTATTGTGATTTTAATGATTCCTTTATTCTTGTTTGGAAGCGTATATTCATCAATTATTTTAGTGATGACAATTATTATTACCTTAATGGCATAGCTTTCATCAATAATGAATCGGCATATGATGCAGTACTTGGTAAAACGAATAAAATTTTCTTAGGAAAATATGGTTAGAAAATTATTATCGATAAAATTAAGATGTTAAATACTGAAAATGTGTAAATATCCAATAGTGTTGTCTTTTTCAGATCCTTTATATTAATTATCTCTTTCTACACCTCTAGGTGCTGTTGGGGGGAATGTTAAAATGAAATTAACTACACTAACAATACAAGCAACCTTTAAAGTCATACAATTATTAATTGTGATTGCACTTACTCTATCCAGTAGTGTTAATGCGGCTCCTCCTAGTTTAACTATAGAGACTTCCAACCTGAGCTATACCGAAAATATGGCTATGACCCAAGTGGGCCCAGCATCCACACTTACCGATTCAGATGGTGATACCGATTGGGATGGGGGGAGTTTAGTCATCCAGATAACCGCTGATAATGAATCTAGTGACGAAATTAGTATTCCTGATAATGTTGTAGGCGCTATTAATACTAGTGGAACCGATATTCGAGATAACATCACAGTTATTGGAACGCTTAGCTCAAATGAAGGAACAGTTACCAATGGCACTGCATTAACGATCACGTTCAATGCCAGTGCAACAAATGCATTAGTACAGCAAGTTTTACAGGGGATCAGTTATCGTAATGTATCAGATGATCCGAGTGCATCTAACCGTACTATAACCTTTACCGCTACTGACAAAAATGCTGAATCAGCAAACGGCACTCAAACAATAATGTTTACAGTACTCAATGATCAGCCCACTCTATCTGCAACAGGAGATAATCCCACATTTACGGAGGGTGATAGTGCTGTAAGCGTATTTAGTAGCAGTTCAATATCAACGATTGAATCGGGTCAAATCTTAAACGCCTTGACCCTCACTATTATGAACGTTAATGACGGAACACCTTTAGGTACAGATGAAACTATCTTTATTGACGGTAATGCTATTTCTTTAACCGACAATAATAATGGTACAACTCTAACTAACAACTTAACTTACAATGTTAGCTTGTCTGATAATACTGCAACGCTAAGCTTGACCGCGGGTAATCTTAGCGAAACAGAAATGCAGTTATTAATTGATAGTATGACTTACATCAATCTAAGTGAATCACCTGATGAGAGTGATCGTGTAGTAACGTTAACGCAACTTGTCGATAGTGGCAGCAGTAGCGGAGGTAATGTAAATAGTTCAACGTTAGCCCTTGCTTCAACGATAATGATTAATGCTGTGAATGATGTACCAATTATCATCATTGATGACACGTTGACGACCGACGAAGATAACAACCAAAGCTTAACTTTCACTTTTACTGATGTAGACGGCGATACGATATCAGCCACCGTAACCACCCAAGCCAATAATGGTATAGCTAGTGTGAGCGGTACCACGATCAGTTATACCCCCAATGCTAATTTCAACGGCAGCGATAGTTTCACGCTGACCTTAACCGACAGCGCAGGATATACAACAACACAAGCGATCACCGTGACAGTCAACTCGGTCAACGACGAGCCAACTATCACCATTGAGAACGCCCTGACGACCGATGAAGATAATAACCAAAGCTTAACCTTCACTTTTAGTGATGTCGATGGTGATACTGTCTCTGCCACCGTAACCAGCCAGGCTAGTAATGGTGTTGCTAGTGTGAGCGGCACCATGGTCAATTATGTGCCCAATGCTAACTTCAACGGTAGTGATACTTTCACGCTGACCTTAACCGACAGTGCCGGATACAGCACAACACAAGCGATCACCGTGACAGTCAACTCGGTCAACGACGAGCCAACCATCACCATTGAGAACACCTTGACGACCGATGAAGATAATAACCAAAGCTTAACCTTCACTTTTAGTGATGTCGA